>JABMRJ010000103.1 GCA_013202745.1 Candidatus Omnitrophota bacterium | reverse complement strand
TTATATCTTTATCCAGCACTACCTCGATATCTGAGACGACCTGGCCGCATTCAAGCCCCCTGTCTGCCTCGACTATTACATATTCACCTACAGTAAAAGACATACCGGAGGCAGAATAGCGCTCTATCTTGCCCGCTTCTCTCAATTTTACCTGCACCACTTCAAACATATCATTGCTCCGTCATAAATGCCAGATTGCTCAAGGCAAGTTTTGGATTTACGTTCTGTTCTATGTATGCGCGCATCTTCAGCGTTTCCGCCAGAAGCTCTCTTATCTTGTATTCTGAAAGCGCGTTGGCCTTTTTTGTCAGATCATCTATCCTGTCTGCATTTATTACAAGGGCGGCATCTGCGCCGTTTGCGAGTATGAGCATATCCCTGTACCAGCTGATCATCACGTCCATTATATCCAGGACCTTCTCCCTTTTATTACCGAAGTATAAGGCGTCTTCATTAGCTATTATATTCTCCATAGTAAAACCGTCTATAATTGCGTTCTTCCATTTGAGTCCGCCTTCTTCCTTGATGGCAATCGCCTTGCCTATGCGCCCTTCAGAAAGGTGTGAAAGAAAATGCGCGTCTACCTCAGAGAGGGTGTACTTTTTCTTGAGTATCTCCTTAAGCTCTCCGGGGCTTGCCTGCGAGAAGAGGACCCACTGACACCTCGATCTTATCGTAGGAAAGATCTTCTCAAGATCATTCGTAATCAATATGATGACAGTCTCTTTTGGCGGTTCTTCCAGGGTCTTTAATAAACTGTTAGCGGCTTCTTCTGCCAGAAGGTGCGCGCGGTCTATAATGAAGAATTTAACCTGCCCCTCAAAGGGTTTTAAGTTTATCTTCTTCTGCATCGCCCTTATACTAGCGATCTTTATGACGTTTCCCGCGCCTTCAGGCCCTATCCAGTGCACGTCCGGATGGCTGAGCCCATCGATCTTTTTACACGATGGGCAACTATCGCAGGAGTCGGCCTCTTTGCCCTCATTGCAATTGAGCGCCTTGGCAAGCGTAATGGCCACCTCTCTTTTACCAACCGCTTCAGGGCCAAAGAAGAGGAGGCTATGTGAAAGCTTCCCGGCTTCCTGGGACCTCTTTAAAAATTCTATCGCCTTATCCTGAAATGCTATATCTCGAAATGACATTTGTGATTTCTCTCTTCACCAGCTTTTGTGTCTCGCTCGTCTTTTTTCTCGTAGCTATAAGCTTAACCCTGCGGGGATCCTTGCGCGCTATCGCGGCGTAACCTCTCCTTACACGCTTGTGATAGGAGACGGCCTTGCGCTCCATGCGGTCTTTGCCATTTTTTCTCGAGGCCCTGTAGAGCCCCTTCTTGCTATCGATATCGAGTACGATCGTAAGGTGCGGTTTAAGGCCTCCTGTTGCAAGGCGGTTCATCTTATCTATAATACCCTTGTCCAGGCCGTTTCCGTAACCCTGGTATGCCATGGTGGCATCAAAAAACCTGTCACATATGACCACATTTTTTTTCTTAAGCGCCGGGGTTACGACCTCACTAACTATCTGGGAGCGGCTCGCCTCAAAGAGAAAGAATTCCGTCATATCGTCGAGCTTTGCATTCTTCGGGCTCAACAATATCTGCCTTATCATCCTCCCTACCTTAGTGCCGCCCGGCTCTTTCGTATATATGCACGGGTAACCGCATCTTTTTAAGTATCTGTATATGAGCCTTGCATGGGTGCTCTTCCCGCATCCTTCAACGCCTTCAAATGTGATAAATATTCCCTTCCTTAAACCTTTCTTCGCCATACAGTCCCTTCTTTTGTATCCTCAAGGAGTATGCCGCGTTTTAAAAGCTCTTGCCGTATCCTGTCTGAAGCATTGAAGTCCTTATTCTTCCTTGCTTTGTTTCTTTCATCTATAAGGGCTTTCTCTTCTTTATCAAATTCGCGTCTCTTTTTAAATTCATCTTTATCGTTAAAGAGGCCGAATATGCCGCTTGATTCAAGCAGACTCTTTTTTGAATAGAGGAGAGAATCCTTATTCCATTTATTCTGGTTTATAGCGCTATTAGTCGCGTTCATCATCATATGGAGCGCACTCAATGCCCTGGGCATATTAAAATCATCGTCCATGGCCTGGAGAAATATCTCTTTGCATTTATCTATCTCTCCGGTGAGTCTTTTGCCATCTATCCCGGGAGGTTGTAAGCTTAACCGATTATCGATATTGTCGATCAATTCATAGAACCTCTCGCGGACCTCTCTTGTGGTATCCATCTTATCATATGTAAAATCTATGGGTGAACGGTAATGGCCTGACATGAAAAAGAGCTTCAAAACTTCCGGATGATATTTCTTAAGGATATCCGTTATCGTCACAAAATTACCGACGGATTTCGACATCTTCTGCCCGTTTATAGTGAGCAATCCGTTATGTACCCAATAATCTGCGCTCTTTGCCCCGGCGCATACAGTCTGCGCGATCTCATTTTCATGATGCGGGAATATCAGGTCTAAACCACCGCCATGTATAACAAAATTTTTCTTCAGGTACTTCGTGCTCATGACAGAACATTCTATATGCCAGCCCGGCCTGCCATCCCCCCATGGGCTCTTCCATGATGGTTCATTCTCCTTTGATGCCTTCCATAAGGCAAAGTCGAGAGGGTCTTTCTTTCCCTCACCGGGTGTCACCCGCGCGCCCTGCGCCATGTCATCTAAGCTCTGTCCGGAGAGCTTGCCATAATCATTAAATTTCCTTACATTAAAATAGACGCTCCCTGAGGCCGCGTAGGCAAAACCCTTCTTTATCAAATGTGTTATGAATTCTGTCATATCTTTGATGACCTGCGTTGCCTTTGGCTCCTTATCCGGCCTTGCCAGTCCCAATGCATCCATATCTTCATGGTAACGATCAAGATACTTATCTGCTATCTCTTTACATCTGGCATTTAGATCTCCATGGCCATCTTCTCTCTTAGCTTTATCTATGATCTTATCGTCTACATCCGTTACATTCCTTACGAATGTGACCTTATATTTTCTGTATCTTAAATATCTTACGATGACGTCAAATATATAGGCACTCCGCGCATGGCCTATATGCGGCTCGTCATATACGGTGGGACCGCAGACATATATACCTACATTACCCTTCTTTACAAAGGGTTCTTTTTCACGTTTTAGGGTATTGTATATCTCGAGTGTCATAGTCAGCGTTTGTCTTCCTGTTCCTTATGCCAGTCCTTCATCTTCGATTCTATAAAATCTATCTCATGCTGGAGTTTGGCAAGCGCCTGGGCCAGTGGGTCAGGCAGCTTTGTGTGGTCGAGACTAATACCCGGAAATCTCCTGCCTTCCCGTCTTGCGATCCTTCCCGGCACACCCACTACCGTGGCATTGGCCGGGACTTCCTTTACCACTACCGCATTTGCGCCGATCTGAACATTATCGCCTATAGTTATATTGCCCAGCACCTTTGCCCCCGCGCCTATGACGACATTATTGCCTATGGTCGGGTGCCTCTTACCCTTCTCCTTGCCGGTCCCTCCGAGTGTTGCACCCTGGAAGATCGTAACGTTGTCTCCTATTATAGATGTCTCGCCTATTACAACCCCCATGCCATGGTCGATAAACAGGCCATTTCCTATCTGCGCGCCGGGGTGTATCTCTATGCCCGTTATAAAACGGTTCAGCTGTGATAGAAACCTCGGTATAAAAGGTATCTTCAATATATGTATGCGGTGCGCTATCCTGTGGGAGATTATTGCATGGAGCCCTGAGTAAGTGAGTAGCACCTCGACGTAGTTCACCGCAGCAGGATCTCTCTCAAAGCACGCCTTTACCTCTTTTCTAAAAAGGATACCTATTACAGAGAAGAAAAGAATTATTACAGCCAGTATCGTAAAAAGTGTATAGAGGCATACCATAGTCCCTCTCCTTTTT
>JABMRJ010000102.1 GCA_013202745.1 Candidatus Omnitrophota bacterium | reverse complement strand
GGGCTAGCCCAAGGGCAATCTCTTCACGTTCATTTATAGTTAAACGGTGGTAGTAGGACATATGCAACACTCCTTTCTTCTGGCCTATTATACCAGACTTAAGTGTTGCGCTAACAGCTAGAGTCTGCTCAGTCGCTCCGGCAAACACCCCACGCCTCTTCAATGCAAGAATGATCAATTCTCCAGATAGCCCTTTTTATGGCAGACGCAGGCGATCCAGTAGACCGCAAGCGGTGTAAAATGTATAAATAAGCGGCTCAAGGTACTGCCGACGTTCCAGTTTATCGGCTCACCCGGCTTAAGCGGAATCAAGAGGTATGAGTAGCCATATGCCGCAATGACCAGAATCAAAAGGAGTGTCGGGTACTTAAGTTCGCCTCTAAAGACCGTCTTAATATTAAGGATAAAGAGCGCCATGAATATAATCCACACTATATTCCATTTCTTCGGGCCGAAGAACTGTTTCTGGAATTCATATAGTATCCTGGGCAATCTGTCGAGATTAGTAAATGATGATATGAAGCGGTTTGCGCCGATTGACTCAAACTTATATACCTCATTCTCAAGGCCTGCGCTCTTTACTATAAAGAGCCATGGGGAAGCCAATATCAATACTATAAGCAGGAATGTGATCAACCTTATAAATCCTTCCCTCTTTCTGAATTCCAGCATGATGAACAATATAAATATTAGCGCGCAACACAAGAAGAGCGCCCACCCCTCAAGCTTCACCCAGCACGCAAACGCCAGGGATATGGCCGATATGAATAGGTCGCTTTTAATCTTCCCTCTCATCCACTTAAATAGATAGATAAATCCTGCAGTAAAGTAGAATGTGAGTGCAAAATCTGCATAACCTATACTCGCATAGTGATTAAGCTGCGGTATCGTGGCAAGGATGAATGTAAATATGAGAGCGGCCTTCCTATTTAAAAACCCTCTCAATGCAAAATAGAATATTATGATGAGCGAAACAAAAAAGAGCGGGAATATGATCTTTACTAAAAGATCGTTTAAGCCCCCCATTATGGTATATATCCATGCCTCTGCCAGGGGTATCATGGGCGGATGGCCTGAATTTGGAAAGGCTTTCGTAATGGTCTTAAAGAAGTCTGCAGGTATACCCCCTGCTTCAAAAAATACCTTGGCCCTTATGGCATACATGGCCACACTATCAAACGCTTCTATGGGTTTCACAAGGGCCTTGAAGAAGGAATGGATGACCTCTACGGAGATTCCGAAAAGGAGGAATTTTTCAAGAAATGTGATGGGCCCTTCAGCGTCATATCGTGTAGCCTGTGTCCGAAAAAGGGTGATCCTCTTTGTGATAATGAGTAAGATAAAGACTACGATCCATGGCAATAAGATGTATATAAATGTAGGCTTAAGACCTAAAAACCAGAAGTCTATGAAGCTTAAAGATAGGATCGCTATACCGAGGCCGTATCCGAGGGCCTTCTCTTCGAGAAAGGGCCTCTTCTCTCCGAGCGAGATAATCTTTACGAATAGCCATCCCACAGCTGTCGTTACGGTCAATCCCAGAATTAACCTTATCGCTCCGATGAGATTCAAATCTATAATTTCCTCAATATATATTGGCCGCCTTTATAATAAATATTATAGTCAGGTTCATTGGAGATTTTTCTAGGATAGAGGTAATAGATGATCCTGTATCTGTCTATGGGCTTGCGTTCGCTCGCTATTCTGTAGGTAGCATCTTTCGGCATCATATCCATGGCCTCTTTTAGGAAGCTATGAAACTCCGCGCCTATTATATAGGATATCCTCGCCTCCGCGCTTCTGGATAAGAGCGCTCTATACTTCCTAAGGTTTCCCTTATATAGACCCCTTGCAAAAAATAGTATCCAGAAAAATATCCATATCGCCAATACTGAATATACTATCCTTTTTCTCATGCTAATCCACGAACCTATACTTTATGAGCGTCAATATTGCTTCGAGCCCATGGTACCAGAATATCTTCTTACCTTCGGCATATGTGCGGCCATAGTAAGCTATAGGCACTTCGTATACCCTTGCTTGCCTTTTAAGCACCTTTGCCGTAAATTCAGGCTCAAACCCAAAGCCGTTCGATTTTATATTCAACTCTTTAAGGAGAGATGTGCGTATCATCTTATAACCGGTCTCGATATCGGTGAGCGTCGCATTAAATAATATGTCGGCGATGATGGATATGACATTATTGCCGACCTTGTGCCAGAACATATGGACCCTCTGCGGCCTGCCCCCTGAGAGCCTCGTCCCGTATACCACATCCGCATCCCCGCGCTCTATGGGAATCATAAGATTCTTATAGTCTGATGGGTCATATTCGAGGTCTGCATCCTGCACTATCACGACGTCACAACTCACCTCTTTAAAACCTGTCCTCAGGGCCGCCCCTTTGCCCTTATTTCTGTCGTGAAAAAATAGTTTGACCTTCGGATCGAGCTTTCTTTCCTTTAATAATTCTTTTGTGCCATCAACGGAATAGTCATCTACTACTATAACCTCTGATACCATGCTCTCTTGTAAAACCCTATCTATTATCTTAAATATGGTCCCCTTCTCATTGTAGACCGGTATTACCACGCTCAATCTCATAATGCCCCCTACCGTTTCGAAATAAGATAATCGCCCATCACCATATACTCAAGGCCTGAGCCGTAGAACATATCTATAGCGTCCTGAGGAGAGCAGACCATCGGCTCACCCCTTCTATTCAAAGATGTATTTATAAGGACCGGTATCTCTGTCTTTTTGTGAAATCGCTTTAAGAGTCCATAAAACAGCGGGTTTGTATTTTCATCAACTACCTGAGGCCTGGCGCTCCCGTCAATGTGCACCGCCTCTTTTATCCTGCTGCGCCATGCCGGATTTACAATAAAGCTGAAGGTCATATAGCCGGACGGGTGCTCGGTACCGAATATCTCCTTCTGATATTCCGGGAGTACCGACGGGCAGAATGGCCGCCAATTCTCCCTGAATTTTATCCTGCCGTTTATCTCATCTGATATACCCGGGATAGAGGGATGTGCCAGTATAGAACGGTTTCCAAGCGCCCTTGGTCCGTACTCCATGGCGCCCTGGAACCATGCGACTATCTTACCTTCAGAAAGCAGCTGGGCTGTTACCTCTGTTATATCCGTTTGGTGTCTATACCTTATCCTGTACTTATCAAGAAGTGTCTTTATCTCATCATTTGTATAGCTCGGGCCATAATAGGCATGCTTCATCGGCTTTACATCCTCACCAAGCCTGCTCGCCATATATGCTGCGGCGCCTAAAGCGGCGCCGGAGTCATGCGCAGAAGGCTGGACAAATAGTCTCTCAACGAGTGGGTGGTCGAGTATCTTTCTGTTTAAGCTTACATTCAGGGCGCACCCTCCGGCAAAACAGAGGGTCCTATGCCTCTTCAACTGCTCTCCGAGATACCTCTCCATGAGAGACAAGGTAACGTCCTCAAATCTTTTTTGTGTCGCAGCGGCGATATGTACATAAGGCTCGCTGAGGCCATCCCCTGCCCTCGGCGGCCCCCAATCCGATACCATCTTCTTTGAGAAGACCCTCTCTTTATCGTACCTCTTTGACCTGTTGACCCATACATAATCATCATTTGCCCTGTAACCATTTTTGTTGTAGGTAAGGATCTTATCCATGTTGATCTTGTTCGGGTCACCATACGGCGCCATACCCATCACCTTGTATTCACCGTTATGCACCTTAAAACCGAGATAGGCGGTCACGGTAGAATAGAACCTGCCTATAGAGTCCGGCTCTATAAATTCCTTTATGATCTTTATATCTCTGCCCTTACCTTCTCCAAAGAGTGTCGCTGTAAATTCACCTGTGCCATCCATTGACATAAGTGCGGCTTCTTTAAAACCTGAAAGGTAATAGCTGCTCGCAACATGGGCTATATGATGGCCCACAAATCCTATGCGGCTGGTATCTATATTGATTCCACAGGCCCTTAAGGTATCGTATAACTTCTTTCTCTTCAGATTAAAGGTCCTGGGTGTTTGATAGATAGATTTAAATGCGCGCGAGGGGCGCGTACGCCATGTACGCATTACATATGCAGGTAACTTTTTTAAGTATTCGGCTTCTGACCATGGGTAGGCTACGTAGTCTACGTCTTCAGGCCTTATGCCGGCGGTCTTGAGGCAGAAGTTTACCGCATTAACGGGTGTCTTACCCCTGGCATGCTTATCCCTTGTAAAGCGTTCTTCATCTGCCGCAGCTATCAATTCACCGTCTACCAATATGGCTGCGGACGGATCATGCACAAATGGACTTGCTATTCCCAGTATTATCACTATACCCCTCGTCGACTATCCTTCTTTTTACATATAAATACAAAGTGGTGCGAAAGCTTAAGCGGCACCACTATAGACCTAAAGAGCACCTGCCACACAGGCCTGTTAAATTTATTATATTTGTGGACCTTCACTACATCAAGCCCTTCGCCCTCAATGAAGGCGGCCCATTCGTGAAGCGGGGCAAACCTCTCTATGGCCTGGTATGATGTAGGTTCTGTAGCGTAGAGGAACTTATTTATGACATACCTGTAATAAAGGAGATTCGGGACCATTATGCATGCCCTGCCGCCATCCTTCATGACCCTCCTAATCTCCCTGAGGCACTTCTGCGGGTCATTAAAGTGTTCGAGGCATCCTATAGCCGTAATATAATCAAAGAATCCGTCATTCCATGGCAGGGTATGCGCATCGCCACAGAATATCTGTGAAGATCTGGAGCGCTTCCTCGCCAGCTTTGCCGCCTCTGAAGATATCTCTATCCCGTGCGTCGAAAGGCCCAGCCTCTCCGCCTCCATAAGAAGATACCCCTGGCTGCAACCGATATCGAGGAGCCTCATACCGCTCTTTGGGCGCAGGATATTCAATATCCATCTGTGCGTATAGTCCTCACCGCCGAACTTTTTATCCCTGTAATCTGTGTCGTACCTTTTTCTTATCTCTGTAGTCTGCATTATCCACCCATCAACATCGTCTCTGCTTTATGGAAATTGTTATACTTCTCTATCTTCCCGATAAGTTTTGTGTCGTCTACGAATATCGAATCGAACCGCTTCTTCTTCTTTATTATCCTTACTAAGCAGTTAAAATCGAATAATATTTTCGGCAGATATATGAGTTTTATATTTGAGTGCTCGGCTATTTGCGGCATATCCTCATCTTTCTTAAAGTATAGCCAGACCCAATTGCCGCCGCGCGCCTTTTTGAGGATATCTTCTCTTATCCAGTCAAAGAGCTTGCCGTGACCTTTCGTTACCACATAGAGCAGTCTCTTTGGTCTGCCCCAGCGCTTATTGTAGATCTCCTGGTTCTTCCTGAAGGAGTCCTCATAGCTTTTGATCTTTGTGAAGGATGTCTTTATATGGTGGTAGACATAAGCCCCTTTTGCCCTTACGCATATATAGCCTTCCTTCTCCGCCCTCCTTGAGTAATCTGTATCGTCGAAATTGCCGCTGCCATAGACCTCATCCAGCTGGCCTATCTTTTTATATAACTCCCTCTTCATCAGCATAGAGAAACCTATACACGCGCCCATCTCTATATATTGCCCCTTAAACGCCTTTAGCTTCTCGGCAAATCTCTCTATCTTTGCATAACCCTTGTGCTGCCCCAGGTTATTGCTCGATGGATTCAAGAGCCCTATAAACTTGTCTGACTCTGCCACATCTACCATTTCAGAGAGCCATCCTTCTGTAGCTATGGTATCGTTATTCATGATACATATATAAGGGGCCTTCGAGACCTTAAGCCCCTGGTTTACGGCCTTTACAAAACCCAGGTTCTCTTCATTTCTTATGACCATTATCTCCTTACGGACATTGAGTGTCTCAAGATACGCCCAAGTCCTCCTGTCGCTTCCATTATCTATAAGAATAAGCTTATAGGGATAGCTTGTATTCTTTATGATGCTCTCTACGCACTCTTTGGTAAATTTCAGATGATTCCAGATAGGGATAATAATATCACAACTCATGTTGCCTTTCCTTTCTTTACAAATTCGGCGATACCCCTGGCCCTCTCTCTCCATATGTCTTTATCATTTTCGCCTTCTTTGCAGTAATGGAACTTATTCTTATCTATATACACAAGTGGGATCGAAAACAATCTTTTAAATGTGGATAAAAATCTAAAGAGGGCCTTATCAGAGACGAGGATCACATCGAAGACCTTCTTGCCCTTCAACCTCCGTCCGATCAGTTTGGAGAGAACCCCAAAATAGAAGAGCGTTGTATTGCCCGGGAGATTCAACAATCTAAGGCTCTGATGTTCGGCTAATTTTAAGGACCTCAACTCACTCTTCAACGGCGCGCTCATATTGAGCCATGCATGTACCCAGTTCCACTCCCTTGCCAGTGCCAAGGATGTATTTATATCTATATAAAAAGTATCCTTCTTGTAGCTTATCGGGTATCCGACCCTCAAGTACTTTCCCCACTTATCAAAGAATATCTTTTCGTTCCGCCTTACTAACATCTCTCTATTTCCCGTCTTCTTAAAAGATGTATGCCACTCGTGGTATACGTAAGCGTCTTTTGCGCATACACATTTGTAGCCTGCAGCATTTGCCCTCTTTGAGTAGTCGGTATCATCGAATCCTCCGATCCCGTAGATCTCATCAAGATAACCTATTCTTTCGAGAACCTCTCTCTTTATGAGCATGCAGAATCCCATGCACTGATTTGTCTCCAGAAATTCTCCTTTATTCCGTGATAAGACACAGGAGTATTCTTCCAGGGAGAGGCTGCCCGGTGACTCACTCTTTGGATTTACCAGGCCTATCCTCTTATCGCTTTCAGCCAGGGCAACCATCTTTCCAAGCCATCCTGCTGTCGCAACAGTATCATTATTCATAAGACATACATAAGGGGACGC
>JABMRJ010000101.1 GCA_013202745.1 Candidatus Omnitrophota bacterium | reverse complement strand
GTGCAGCATCCCTGTATGGCAATTTAAGCCATCTCGCCGCTGCATATGTGAGGATGAATATAAAGCAGGTCTGTATGAAGAGCGGTATCGCTATAAGCAGTATAGTCTGCGGGTGCTTAATTATGAGATCCCCCTTAAATGAAAAGAGGAGAATAAGTGTAACGAGCAGCGCCCCTATAGATACCGGGGTTAGGTAATGGAGGAATCTCTCTTCAAACCATTTAAATCCTTTTCTTCTGATTATAGTTTTGCGCGAATGGTATCCCAGGAAAAGCGGCAGCCCTACATAGATAATAACTGACAAGACTATCGTCTGCCATGGTATAGGCATCTTATTTACGCCTAATAACCACCCGCCCAGTGGGGCGTATAAGAATAACATCGCTAAAGAGTTTATAGCTACCATAACGAGCGTATGGCCGTCGTTGCCTTTAGATAGATGCCCCCATACAAGGACCATCGCTGTGCAGGGCGCTATACCCAATAGTATACACCCTGAAATATATGACCTGTATAACTCTACCTGCGCTCCTCCCTTTACTATCTCAACGCCCGGAAGCCAGCCTTTAAAGAATACACCCAAAAAAAGCGTCGCGATTGCGATCATTGTAAATGGCTTAATACACCAGTTTATAACTAATGTGAGAATAACAGGCTTGGGTGTCTTTCCCGCCCTTACCACCTCTGCGAAATCTATCTTCACCATTATAGGATACATCATAAAGAAGAGGCATATCGCTATAGGGATCGAGACCTGGTAGATAGAAACCTTATCGAGCGTTACGGCCACCTGCGGAAATATCTTTCCAAGTAAGATACCCAGGCCTATACAACCTATGACCCAGAGCGTCAGGTATTTTTCGAAAAAGTTTAATCTTCTCTCTTCGTGGACAACCTTCTCCATTTCACTCCTACCTCTTGAATCCGCTTAAACCGAACCACCAGTCTTCGAGGTTCATATTCTTGGCCAAACTCCACAACTTGCGGGCGCTCTGCGTCTTGAGGAAACGCGGGGCCTTTTTAGTAAATTTAACCGCTCCTGAAAAACCCTGCTCCAGGTACTCCTTTGCCTGGATGAGACATTCTAATATGTCGGCATCCCTCGCTATTATGCTCTCTTTTGTAGCCTGCCTCTTATATTCTTTGCGCGCGCCGGAAAGTTCACTCTTCATGCCCTTGGGAAGCACGCTTATCTGCTCAAAATAAGATTTATCCTCCACCATATCAGCATCTATGTAGCGCTGGGCCATCTTATGGAGATCTGTGATGCGCGCCTCGTGGAGATCATTGAATATAGTCATGAGGAGGACTTTGTAAGGCGCTACATTCTCCAGGTGGGCCAGTGCATAACCTATCACGGCGCATCTAAAGCTGTGGTCTGCAACACTCTCGGCGTTCTTTATGCCGAGTACTGACCATCCTGAGCGCGGGACCCTCTTTAGCATACCCGCCTCTGAAACGAGATTCAATATATTCTTAAGGGATCTTCTTGACTTGATACTCATCCTCTTTCTCCTCTCTTTTTGGATATTTCATGGCAGAATATCGCGCACGCTATACTGACATTAAATGATAGATCCGCCCCTTTCATTGGGATACGCGCCTTCAGATCCAGGTGTCTTTTTATGCCTTGCTTTATACCCGCACCTTCTGAACCGAGCACGAGTCCCACCGGTGATGGTATATCGATCTTGTCTATATCCGCGGCTTCGTCTCCTACAAGCGTACCCATTATGCAATAGCCCTGCTCCTTTGCCCTGACTATCGCGTTTGAGATATTCGGGACCATGCATATCGGGCAATAATTATCTCCGCCTGACGCTACGTGAAGGACCGTCTCATTGACCTCGCATGAATTAAATTTCGGTATGACGATGGCAAAGTCGCCGAAACATGCTGCTATACGTATGATAACACCCAGATTATGGGGATCACTTATCCTGTCTAAGAATATAATGTTCTTCCGGGCCTTATTGGATTTTCTGACCAACTCATCAAATGGCGCATACTTAAACCTGTTTACCCTTGCAAGTACCCCTTGAAGGTCTTTTACCTTCGCGGGCCTCATGCTCGTCAGCCTTTCAGAAGATACACGCTCTGATGGGATATTGTTCTCTTTTATCAGCTCTTCTATTTGCGAAACATTCAGATTATCGCGCAGAAATACCTTCTTTACGCTTGCGGGGTCGGCTTTTAACCTCTCGCGAATCGAGTTTCTGCCATATAGCACTATAAAATTCTTTGCCATCTTAGAACTCCTTAAATACTTTAATTCCGGTCTTTTTCAGTATTTTGGCCAGTTTTGCCAGGGGCAGCCCTACTACATTATAAAAGCAACCTTCAATCTTGTCTATAAATATACCGCCAAGCCCCTGTATATCGAAGCTCCCGGCCTTATCCAGAGGAGATGCCCATTTCAGATAATGGGATATCTCCTCATCTGTAAGGCGGTACATATAGACCTTTGTCTTCTCATAATCTTTATACTCTTTCTTGTTATCAATATCTATGACCGCTATGCCGGTGTAGACCCATTGCGGTTTTTGAGAAAGCAGTTTAAGCGTCTTGAATGCATCCCGCTTATCTTTGGGCTTGCCTATAATTTTCTTTCCTACCAATACTAACGTATCCGCCGCAATTACCACGCCTGAATCATAGCGCTTTGCAACAGATCTCGCCTTCTTTAAGGCATTATCTACAACCAGTCCGCTGCAGCCGCCCTTTAATCCTCGGCCTTCTTTTGCATTCGACTCCGCTATCTCGAATGTAAGCCCTATCTGTTTTAAAAGATCTCTTCTCGCCTTGGACTTCGATGCAAGTATAATCTTACGCATTTGCCGCTGCCTCCCCTGCAAGAAAACCTGTTGAGAATGCCTGCTGCATATTATACCCCCCGCTCTTTGCGCAACCATCAATAATCTCACCTGCAAAATATAGCCCAGGCACCAATTTTGACTCCATCGTCCTCGGATCTATCTCTTTTATCGAGACGCCTCCGCATGTGACCATCGCCTCTTCTAATGGAAGGGAGCCTATAATGGTAAGTGGGAGTGCTTTAAGATGCTCTACGATCTTATGGCGTTCGCTGCGTGTAATCTGACTTGCCTTTTTTTCAGGGTCTACGCCACAAAGGTCGGTCAATGTAAGGGCGAGCCTACTTGGCAAAAGCGTCTTCATGGCATTCCTTACAATCGTACTTCCACCTGAACTAAACTCTCTCAACAGCCTCTTTCCGAGCTCTTCGTGTTCTATGCCAGGCTTAAGATCGATAAGAAGCTTCACTGCCCCCTTGTTATCGAGCATAGAGATGACATCACGGCTTAAATCCAGCACAAGAGGGCCCGAGACCCCGAAATGCGTAAAAGATGCTTCACCTATTTCTGATACAATCTTTTCCCTGCCTGCTTTAAATGTAAAGCGCACATTCTTTAGGGAAAGCCCCTGGAGGTCCATTGCCCATCTCTCTTTTACCTTTAATGGTACAAGCCCCGGTTTCAAGGGCGTAATAGTATGGCCCAGGGCTCTTGCCAGCTTAAATCCATCGCCGCTTGAACCCGTGACCTTGTAAGATGCGCCGCCTGTCGACAATATCACCTTCTTTGCGCGGATCTTATCTTTGGCTGAACCTATCCCTATCACAAAATCCTTGTCTGCCTTTTTAAGTGAGGAGACCTGCGAATTATAGATGATCTCTATGCCCTTCTTTGAAAGAAGCCCTTGTAAGGTCTTGACTACTGAAACGGCCCTGTCCGTTGCCGGAAAGAGACGCCCCTGCCTTTCAACTTTCAACTTGAGCCCTTCTTTTTCTAAAAGATCCCTCAGATCCTGGCTTGAGAATCTAAAGAAGGCGCTCCTTAAAAACTTTCCCTGTTTTCCAAACTCTTCTACAAAGGTCTCTACCGGGGCATCATTGGTTATGTTGCACCTGCCCTTGCCGCTTATCAGTATCTTCCTGCCTATATCGCTATTTTTCTCTATCAGGATAACCTTCAAGGACTTGCCGGTCATGGCCCTGACCGCTGCCATTATGCCTGCGGGGCCTGCGCCTATCATAGCTATATCATAAGAGAGTGGAGAATTATGCAGCATATTTTATATTATAGCCCTATGAAAATAAATAGCAATCAAAATCTGCTTATGTTATAATATGTTTATAATAAAGGGGACGTCATCATGCCTGCCAAGAAGGCGCGAGATTTAGATATTGTAATAGTGGGCGGCCTGGGCTATATAGGGCTGCCATTGGGGCTCGTCTTTGCAGATAAGGGGTTCGATGTATGTCTCTATGATATAAGCAGGGATCGAGCCGGATCTGTCAGGCAGGGTATAATGCCTTTCATAGAATACGGTGCCCAACCTATACTGAAGAGGGTGCTCAAAGATAAGAGATTGAGCATCTCCCACGATATAAATGTCATCTCCCGGGCAAGATACGTTATCATAGCAATAGGCACGCCAATTGACAAAAATAGAAATACCAACCAGCACGCCTTTTTAGACGCTTTTAAGAAGCTCAAGAGATATCTCAGGAACGGCCAGACGATCATCGTCCGCAGCACCATATATCCCCAGACCTGCCGTAAGATGTATAAAATCCTGCGCAATGAAAAGATTGGCATTGCTTACTGCCCCGAAAGGATCGTCCAGGGGTATGCGATAAAGGAGCTTAAAAAACTGCCGCAGATAGTCTCCGGGATAGATAGCGACTCCACTAATGAAGCTGCCAAATTATTTAAGCGTATATCATCCAAGATCATAAAGACATCCCTTGAAGAAGCGGAGCTTATAAAATTCTTTACCAACGCCTGGAGATATATACAGTTCGCCATAACCAACGAGCTCTATATGATATCGGATAATTACGGCGTAGAATATGATAAGATACGCTCCATAATGTGCGATGGGTATGAGAGGATGGCCAATCTCCCATCTGCAGGATTTACTGCAGGGCCATGTTTATTTAAGGATACTCTCTACCTGACCGCTTTCAACAGAAATAATTTTAAGCTCGGCCGCTCGGCCATGACTGTAAATGAAGGACTGCCGGGCTTTATCGTAAACAAATTGAAGAAGAAATTTAACTTAAAAAAGAAGGTTGTAGGGATACTCGGGATGGCATTCAAGGCGGATATCGATGATAAGAGAGATTCTCTATCGTATAAGCTCCTGAGGATATTGAAATCCAAAGGGGCCCGCGTGCTATGCTCCGATGAATACATAGATGACCCGTCGTTCGTATCGAGCAAGAGGCTCCTTAAGGAGTGTGATATAGTAATCATCGGTGCCCCCCATTCAGCTTACAGGAATATACGCTTTCCAAAGAATGTAGAGGTTGTGGATCTCTGGAAGGTAACTAAGAAGGCCAAAAGATGAAACAAAAGAATATACTCCTTACAGGCGGCTCAGGCAAACTGGGCAAGGCAATAATCTCATCCGGGGTCTTCCCTTCCATAAAAGCGCCTTCACATAAAGCGCTCGATATCACAGATGCTGTTAAGGTCTCGCGCTTCTTTAAGACTAATAAGATTAATGTAGTGATACATGCGGCAGCAAAAGCCAGGATGGCTGAATGTGAAAAGGATCCCATTGGTGCGCTCCGGGTCAATATCATCGGTACCTCCAATCTCGTCTCTGAAATATTAAAGAGCCGGAGGATTATAAGATTTATATACATATCTACAGATGGCGTCTATTGCGGAAATAAGGGCAACTATTCCGAGGCTTCCGGTCTCATGCCCTATAATAAATACGGCTGGGCAAAGCTCGGCGGAGAATGCGCAGTGACGCTCCTGCCCAACCATTGCATTATACGCACAAGTTTTTTTGATCCGAAAAAGATATCCTTTAAAGATGCTGCCAGGGATATGTACTCCTCCAAGGTTGATATAAACTGTCTTGTGGATGCGCTAAGAGTGATGGTTGAAAAGAGATATGTAGGTGTTGTAAATATCGGATCCAAAAAGTCTTCGGACTATGATAAGTATAAAAGATATAAACCCGGCATAGGATCGTGTAGGTTTAAGGATATACGGAAGAACTTATCTTTTAATATAGCCAGAGATTCATCGCTGGATACAAAGTTGTGGAAGAGACTTAAGAAGTAGCTATCCCCATGCACAAATTAGATATCTTAATCCCGGTATATAATGAAAAGGGTAACATAAAGATGGTCCTGGAGTCACTCCGCAAGGATGTCAGGGTCCCTTTCAGGGTTTTTATATGTTATGATAATGATGATGACGATACACTGGAGGCCCTTAAGGACTATAATCCCGGAAGGCTCCAGATAGTACCTCTAAAAAATTCCGGCAAAGGGGCTCACAGCGCTATATTGACAGGTTTTAGAATGAGTGACGCGGAAGCGGTCATTGCCCTTCCGGCAGATGATACATATAACGCAAAGATAATAGATGATATGTATGGAAAGTTTAAGGAAGGCGCCGATATGGTATTCGGAAGCCGTTTCATGGAAGGTGGAAATATGAATAAGGGGCCGGCCTTTAAGACATTTCTTACGCGCACGGCATCTTTTCTATTGTTTCGCCTTGCCAAGATGCCGGTCCATGACGCCACAAACGGTTTCTGTCTATTTTCCAGGAGACTCCTCAATGAAATACCGATCGAGTCATCGAAGGGCTTTGCATACTCGATCGAACTTCTGGTAAAGGCATGCCACCGGGGATATAGGATAGATGAGGTTCCGGCAATGTGGTATGAGAGAGTCAAAGGAAAGAGCCGTTTCCGTCTATTCAAGTGGCTACCTGAATATTTACGATGGTTCCTGTATGGATTCGGCATAAAGAGGTTAAGATAAGATGAAAAGAAAGAGTTATCTCGTTACAGGCGGCACAGGTTTTATAGGCAGCGCCATTGTGCGCAGGCTCGTAAAAGAAGGGTACGGTTTAAGGATACTCGACAATAACCTGCGCGGCAAGGCATGCAGGATTAAGGATATAGCCCGCAGCATCCAAATGATAAACGGCGACGTAAGAGATAGAAGTGTCGTGGAGAAGGCCGCCAAGGGCATGGATGGCATAATACACCTTGCATATTTAAACGGGACGGAATTCTTTTACAAGAGGCCTGAATTGGTCCTTGATATAGCAGTAAAGGGCATGATCAACGTACTCGATTCGGCAGCAGCCAACAAGATAAAGGAGTTGATCTTATTATCGAGTTCGGAGGTCTACCAGACCCCTCCATATATACCTACTGATGAATATGTGCCTCTCTCCATACCCGACCCCATGAATCCGCGATATTCTTACGGAGGCGGCAAGATAATCTCTGAGCTTCTTGCCGTAAATTACGGCCGCAAGTCTCTTGATAGGCTTCTAATAGTGCGGCCTCACAATGTCTACGGGCCGGACATGGGCTGGGAGCATGTCATTCCTCAGCTTGCTGCGAGAATAAAGAGGCTTTCAGAAAAGAGAGATAGCGGTCGCATAAGGCTTCCCATACAGGGCACAGGCAGAGAGACACGCAGCTTCTGTTACATAGATGACTTTGTAGACGGGTTTATGCGTGTCTTAAAGAAGGGTAGGAACGGGAATATATATAATGTCGGGACGATGGAGGAAGTAAGGATCAGGGATCTGGCCGTAAGAATAGTCGAGTATTTCGGCAGAGATGTCTCTATCGTTGCGAGGAAGCTGGCCAAGGGCGGGACATCGAGAAGGTGCCCCGACATATCGAAGATAAAGAGATTGGGTTATCTCCCTAAGATACCTTTACGCAAGGGCCTAAAACTTACCCTATCCTGGTATGACAAAAACGCGCATCTCGAACCCCGCAATAGGAAATCTATAGAAGATTATGTTTAAAAGACGTAAGACAAGCAGGATAGTAAAAAAATGCCAGGTCTGCGCAAATAAGCGGCTCGATAAAATCCTCTTTATCGGCTACCTGCCTCCGGTTAACCAGATGCGTAACATCGGTGAAGAGCCCAATGAAGAGAGGGGCTATCCAGCCGAGATGCTATATTGCCCTAAATGCAATCTGATGCAGCTCGGCCTTATAGTAGATAAGAACGTCCTCTTCCCTTCCGAATATCCATACACAAGCAGCACTACCGGGGTACTCAGGAAAAATTTTGCGCAGCTTTATGATGAAGTCTCAAAGCTGTATGGCCTTAAACCGGATGATCTTATAGTCGACATAGGGTCTAACGATGGTAATCTATTGAGCAACTTTAAGGATAAGTGCAGGGTCCTGGGAATAACGCCTGAGGATATAGGCAGGATAGCCATAAAGCGCGGTATCCCTACTATATTGGACTACTTCTCCGGAAAGATTGCAAAGAAGGTCGTCTCAAAATATGGTAAGGCGAGGATAGTGACAGCGACAAACGTCTTCGCGCACATAGAAGATGTAAATAGCGTGCTTCGATCCATCATAGGCATGCTCTCAAGTGACGGTATCTTCATCTCTGAATCCCACTACCTCTTGCCACTTATAAATACCCTGCAGTACGACACAATATACCATGAGCACTTAAGATACTACTCACTCCACAGTTTAAGAAACCTCTTCAAGAGGCATTCACTCGAAATAATACACGCAAGAGAGATACCTACACACGGCGGGTCGATCAGGGTATATGCAGCGCGAAAAGGCATCTACCCGGTGGAACCGTCTGTCTCGCAGCTTCTAAAGAAAGAGGGGCCTATTGTTTTAAAGAAAAAAATGTTACTTAAATTTAATGACAGGGTAGTCCAATCTAAACTTGATCTCTTATCCCTATTAAGCGGCATTAGGAAGAAGGGTAAAAGAATCTGCGGCATAGGCGCCCCGTCAAGGGCAAGCACATTGATAAATTATTGCGGTCTAAACAAAGATCTTATAGAATCTGTCTTTGAGATAAAGGGATCTTACAAGATAGGTAAGTACATGCCGGGGACATTGATACCGATTGTTGAGGAAGGTGATGGGTTGAAAGATAGTCCGGACTATCTCTTTCTCTTTTCCTGGCATATAGCGGATGAACTGATCTTGAATTTAAAAAAGAAGGGTTTTAAAGGCGGGTTCATCATCCCACTCCCCCACCCGAGGATAGTTTAAGAAGTTTCGCAAGTCCCCTTGGATTAAATAATATATTTGAGCTTATCGCGCACTCGTATGTACAGAAACACCTGGTATCAGTAATAAACCGCCTTAATGCTTCTGCCTCCTTAGAATACCACAATCTCTTAAAGTTATAATCCGCCTGGCGTATATTACCTATTTTTTTATCGAGTATCTCGCAGAAATGAACCTCCCCCGTCTCTGATAGCACGCCGCTTATCTTACCTGCGAGACACGGTAATACGCATCTTTTATCTTTATAAACCGCCTTGACTATTTCCTTCTGGAGGACCTCCTTTTTCCTGGCCAGGCCGCTTCCTGCAAATTTAAAATATCCAATCTCCCCGTTTTTAAGCCCCGCCTTCTCTACGGCAACAAAATCGTCATAGTATTTTAAATCGATCTCACCCAGTGGACCCGATGACGGCCCGCCCCTCAATAAGTTTATCGTCATATTGTCAGGCCTTATCTTATCTTTGATATAATAGGCAAGTTCCTTCGCCTCCATCTGATTCTGGGAGGTAAGGGTCGTTACTGTAGCAATATTTAAATTCCTAAAATCTCGTTTAAGTTTTTTTAAAGCTTTTATTGTTTCAAGCGCCTTATCAAAACTCTGCTGTGACTGCCTGATTTTGTTATGCGTTTCCCTCATTCCGTCGATAGAGACATAAACGATTATATTAGCACTTTTGCACTTCTTACTTATAAGAGAGACAGAGTTTACTATTGGCTCTGTCATGAGACCATTCGTTGTAAGAGTCAATATATTGAACTTGTTATTTAGATAAAAGGTCTCGGCTATTGCCGGCAGGTCCTTGCGCAGGAAAGGCTCCCCGCCTGTGAGCGCAAGCCACAGAAGTTCCCCCATGCCTTTAGAGGTCTTCTCTATCTCTTTTAAGGATAGCTCGTCCTTTTCCTTATTTATATTATCTATATAAAAACAGTGGCTGCATCTTAAGTTGCATTTTGATGTCACAAAAAAGATAAGCTGCAGGGGGTCGCCTTTGGGGCATATTAAACGAGGCAGGGCCTTAAGAAGACTGTGCATCTCGACCTCCTCTGGAAAATCCGTATGCCAGGCCTAAAAATGATGCCAGGAAGACAAAAAATAATATGCAATAAGAGGCTGCAGAAAATAGAAGGCCCCTTCTTTTGCACAAAAAACCGAGTATGGGCAGTAAAAATAATGTATACATGATCAGAGACGATAAAGAAAGAATCGGCTCTATAGTAATAAGCGGCGATGTGGCAATAATTGCAAAGCTCGATACCCCGGCTACCTTAATAGAGAGGGGCACTCCGTCTATCTTTAATTTATTCAAGAAGCCCTTTCTTCTATATTGACCTGATGAAACAGATTTTTTGAAATAGTCATTTATAAGG
>JABMRJ010000100.1 GCA_013202745.1 Candidatus Omnitrophota bacterium | reverse complement strand
GTCCTTCTTATAGAGATAGGATCGAAGTATGCGCTTTCAAAGATAATATTGCCGGTGGATCCTGTAACCTCTGTCTCTTTGGACCCCATTACTCCGGCCAGGGCGACCGGCTTTTCCGCATCGGCTATCACCAGCATATCCGGGTCGAGTGTCCTCTCTTTCCCGTCGATGGTAACCATCCGCTCTCCCTTGTGCGCGCGTCTTACGATGATCTTCCCCTTAATCTTGTCATAGTCAAAGGCATGTGTCGGCTGTCCTTGCTCAAAGAGGCAGAAGTTCGTTATATCGACTACATTATTTACTGATCTTTGCCCCATCCGTTCCATCTTCTGCACGAGCCATTTGGGTGATGGTCCTACCTTAATATTGCGCATAATCCTGCCCGTATAGCGCGGGCAGAGATTTTTATCCTTTATCTCTATGGCAATCCGCTCTTTTATTACATTCTTTGGGGATTTTAGTTTGGGAGGAGTAAATTTTTTATTAAGGCATGCGGATACCTCTCTCGCTATGCCCAGCATATTGAGACAGTCCGGCCTGTTTGGGGTAATCTCTATATCAAATATGGAGTCACCGCCCACCTTCTCTATCATGACTACCTCGAGCCCTGCTATGGTGAGCTTGTCGGCCACGTCTTCGGCCTTCATCTTGCTTACGTCTACATATTCCGTCAACCAGCTAAAAGGTATCTTCATATTAGAATTGCCTCAGGAACCTAAGGTCGTTTTCGAAAAAGAGTCTAATGTCATTTATCCCGTATTTAAGCATAGCTATCCTCTCGATCCCCATGCCAAAGGCATATCCGGTCCATTTCTCTGGGTTGTAACCGACGGCTTCGAAAACTTTTGGATTTATCATGCCGGCACCGAGTATCTCCAGCCACCCCTTGTATCTGCATACACGGCACCCCTTGCCGGCGCACATTATGCATGAGACATCGACCTCTGCAGAGGGCTCTGTGAATGGAAAAAAATGCGGCCGGAATCTTATCTTGGTATCCTTACCGAACATCTGTCTTGCAAAGAGAGAGAGTGTCCCTTTGAGGTCTGAAAATTTTATATTCTTATCGACCATGAACCCTTCTACCTGGTGAAACATGAACGAATGGCTCGCATCTACTGCATCCGGCCTATAGACCCTGCCCGATGAGATTACCTGCAGCGGCGGCTTCTCTTTCTCCATGACCCTTATCTGGACCGTAGAGGTCTGGCTGCGAAGAAGAATATCGTCTTGTATATAGAAAGTGTCGAAGACATCGCGGGATGGGTGCTCGAGCGGGATATTCAGGGCCTCAAAATTATAATATTCATTCTCAATTTCCGGACCTTCTTTGACCTTAAAACCGAGGCCTATAAAGATCTCGTTTACCCTGTTAATAACCTGTGTAATGGGATGTTTGTGTCCGAGGCGCGTTATCTCTACACCAGGCATGGTAACGTCTATGGACGCTTCCTGTGCAGACCCTTTCTTTCCCAGGGATTTCAGTTTCGCTTCGATAAGGCCGGCCAATTTGCCCTTTATCTCATTGGCCTTTGCCCCTATCGCCGGTCTCTCTTTTTCTGGGAGATCTTTCATAGACTTTAAGAGATCGGTAAAGAGCCCCTTCCTGCCCATATATTTTATCCTGACAGCCTCAAGCTCTTCTCCTGTCCTGGCAGATTCTATCTCGTTTAAGGCATCTTCTTCGATCCTTTTAAGCCTCTTCTCCATTAGCGCCTCTTTTTGAATGCCTCTATATGTTCGTTGGTACCGACGACTATGAGCATATCCTTATCCCTTATCATATCACCCGGTTCTGGAGCGACGTTTATCTTATGTTCTTCTTTTACCTCGCCCTCCTTGGTAACTATCTTCATCTTCTTTTTTATAGCTATTATATTGAGGCCGTATCTCTTTCTTATGTCGATATCCTTTAGGCTCTTATTTATATATTCCGTAGGCGGGATAAGCTCCACTATGCTGGAGTCTTCCGACAGTTCTATATGCTCTATTACGGTAGGTGATACGAGGCCGTTCGCTACCCGTATACCCATGTCTCTTTCGGGAGAGACTACTTTGGTTGCCCCTACCTTCTGGAGGACCTTTCTATGGTCCTCAGTAACGGCTTTTGCCACTATCTCTTTTATGCCCATCTCTTTCAATATAAGCGTAGTGAGGATGGAGGACTCTTTATTATCGCCCATGCCTACCACGGCTACGTCGACATTTTCCAGTCCTATCGCCTTGAGGGCCTTTTCGTCGGTAGCGTCTGCGCAGACAGCCTGTGTCACTATCTCTGAAATATCCTGGACCTTGTCTTCATCGATGTCTATGCCCAAGACCTGATGCCCCTTTTCGCTCAATGTCTTTGCAACGCTGAATCCGAACCTCCCTAAACCTATCACGACAAATTGCCTCATAAATACCCCCTCTTTATCCTACCATAATGTGTTCTTCCGAATAATTGTATAATAGCTTCTCTTCCTGGAGAGCTACCGCCAATGCTAATGTAAGCGGGCCTATCCTTCCTACAAACATCGTTATTATTACAATGAGTTTTCCTATCTCGCTTAATGCAGATGTTATGCCCGTGCTCAATCCTACTGTGCCGAAGGCCGAGACCGTCTCGAAGAGTATCTTGACATAATAATTGGCACCGTATACATGCCCCTTCTCTGTAATAGACAAAATAAAGGAGGCTACAAATATCCAGGTAAGGCCTAAGATAAAGATAGCCATGGCCTTTCTTATGGCCGATCTGGCTATAGTCTTTCTAAACATCCATACCCTGTCTTTATTTTTTATCATCGCTATGGTGCCGGCTATCAATACGCCGAAGGTGGCTGTCTTTATACCTCCGCCCGTCGATCCCGGCGATGCGCCTATGAACATAAGGAATATTAAAAAAAGCAGCGTGGGTGTAGCTAGGCTCCCTATCTTGAGGGTATTGAAACCGGCCGTTCTTGCAGTAACCGACTGGAAGACAGAGCTTAAAACTTTGCCCTTTGTGTCGAGCCCGGCGAGCGCATTGTCCTTCTCAAGAAAAAATATAGCCGCTGCGCCTGCCAGTATCAGTACTAATGAGATGGTGAGGACTATCTTCGTCTGTATAGAGATCCTGGCAAAGAAAGGCCTTCTGTCTTTACCCCGCAGCATAAGCTGCCAGAGGTCTAAGATAACTACAAAACCTATGCCTCCTATAAATATGAGCGCTATCATTATGGCATTTATAAATATATCTTCCCGAAAACCTACGAAGCTGCGATTGAATAATGAAAATCCTGCGTTGCAGAAAGCGGATATCGAGTGAAATATAGAATTATAGATATTGGTCATTAAAGACCACTTTTCTATGGCGCGCCAGCGCATAAAGAGAAGCGCTGCACCCACAGTCTCAACAAGTAATACTATACCTACTATATATGCTATGAGCCGCTTTAAGTTCCCTAAACCATGCCGGCCAATAGTCCCCTTCATGATGAGATTTTCGCTTATAGTTATCTTCCTTCCGAGAAGCAGGGCAAAGAGTGTCGAGAATGTCATTATCCCCAAACCTCCGGCCTGGAAGAGGACCATTATTACGATCTTACCAAACTCTGACCATGATGCCGTGCTCTTTACAACCAGCCCCGTAACGCAGGTTGCGCTCGTCGCCGTAAAGAGTCTGTCGATAAAGGGGACGCTATTCCCCTTGTGCACAGATATGGGGAGACTGAGCAATACGGTCCCTATAAGGATCGCTGCCAAAAAGCTTAATATTATAATATGCGGCGGTTTTAATTTACGCATACCTATTTCTTTAACAGTTCTGCAATCTTGTTAAAGGCATTCTTGTCCCTGAGCGCCAGTTCTGCGAGCATCTTTCTGTTTATGTCCACTTTCTCTTTCTTGAGCGCTCCCATGAGCTTGCTGTAAGAGATGCCTCTATCCTTACATGCAGCTGTTATCCTCGCTATCCATAGGACCCTGTATTCTCTCTTGCGGCGCCTTCTGTCTCTGGTGGCATAAGCCATCCCCTTCTCCACAGACTCTCTTGCGGTCCTGTAGAGCTTGCTGCGCCCGCCAAATTGGCCTTTTGCCAATTTTAGATACTTCTTGTGCCTGCGTCTTGTCGCGACACCATGTTTTACCCGTGTCATTTATTCCTCCTGGCCGGCCTTATTTTACCAATAAGGCATCTGTTTGCGTAACTTCTTTTCGTCCGCTTTTGATACGATGGTGCTCCTTTTTAAATATCTCTTCCTCTTGGAGCTCTTCTTGGTCATTATGTGACCACTGAAGGCTCTCGATCTTTTGATCTTGCCTTTTTTTGTTAATCTAAACCTCTTTGCGACGCATCTTCTCGTCTTCATCTTTGGCATCGTTGCACCCTTTCTATATATATCCTGCTAAGCCCAAAGTCCTTATAGACCTTTCTTGTGGACTAAGCAGAATAAAATTAGCAATTAGGTTAATTGCTTATGTTATCTCGGTTTAAAATGTAATATTAAGAGTTTGCCCTCTTTCTTGGCGTACCCTTCAGGTTCCGCTATCCCCTCGAGATCTTTTATAAGCCTTTCGAGGATCTTTCTGCCTAAATCCTGGTGCGCCATCTCTCTGCCGCGGAAATACATGGTGACCTTTGCCCGGTCTTTCCGCTCCAGGAACCGGCGTAGATGGTTGAGCTTAGTCTGGTAGTCATGTTCCGCTATCTTAGAGCTAATCTTTATCTCTTTAACATGGACTACGTGCTGCTTCTTCTTGGCTTCCCTATCCCTCTTTTCTTGTTCATACTTATACCTGCTGTAATCCATTACTTTGCATACGGGAGGCTTGACGTTTGCCGCGACTTCGACTAAATCAAGCTGTGCCTCGCGAGCTATAGAGGTCGCCTCCTCTATAGTGACTACGCCTCTCTGTTTGCCCGCGGCATCTATAAGCCTGACCTGGGGCACTCTTATCCTGTTGTTCATACGTGGAATCTTTAACGTAATAATCACCTCCTCCAATGAGATCTGTAGTTACGAAAAATCGTATATTTTTCGTAACTACATCTTCTGCTGAATTTCTTCTCTGAATGATCGAATTGAATCCGCCGTAGCTGCCAAGCTGATGTTATGTAGCACAGCGAAGGCGGATCTCTTCTCTTATTTTCTCAATAAACGCTTCGATCTTCATGACTCCGAGATCGCCCTTACTCTTCGACCTTACAGATACGGAGTCTGAACCTGCCTCTTTCTCTCCGACGACAACCATATATGGT
>JABMRJ010000099.1 GCA_013202745.1 Candidatus Omnitrophota bacterium | reverse complement strand
CGGTTTAACGAGCCACGATCTTGTCCTATTCCTGCGCAGGCGGTTTAAGATAAAGAAGGTCGGCCATGCAGGTACGCTCGACCCCATGGCAACAGGCGTTCTCGTGATGCTCCTCGGTAATGCCACTAAGCTCTCAAACAAGTTTATCAGCGACGATAAGGAGTATGAGGGCTCTATGCGTCTGGGCATAAAGACCGATTCACATGATAAAGAGGGCAAGGTGATCTCGTCAAAAGATATATCCGGCATAAAAGAAGAGAGTGTAAGGGAATCGTTCCGGGCATTTTTGGGTGATATTGAACAGGTACCTCCCATGGTATCTGCGGTAAAATATAAAGGTAAGAAGCTCTACCAGCTGGCAAGGCGCGGTGTAGAGGTGGAGCGAAAGCCCAGACCGATCCATATATATAATATCGAAATCAAATCTATAGACCTTCCTATAGTATCTTTTTCTGTCTGCTGCTCGAAGGGTACATATATAAGGAAGCTGGCTGATGATATAGGCGAGAGGCTCGGGTGTGGCGCACATCTTACGAGCTTAAGGAGGCTGCGGTCAGGCAGATTCGGCATAGATAAGGCGATCCCGTTTGCTGACCTCAAAGATTTTGATGAAGAGAGACTTGGAGAGCATATAATCCAGTGAAGGTATACTATTTCTTAGGCAAGACAAAGCAGATCCCGCGCGGTACCGTAGCATCCATAGGTATATTTGACGGTCTCCATAAGGGGCATCTCCATCTTATAAAAGCTCTCGTAAAGAGGGCAAAGTCCATTAAGAGAAAGAGCCTTATATTGACATTCTACCCCCACCCTTCAAAGATATTAAACCGAAAAAAGTTTACACCCTTGCTCATATCTTTAAAACATAGGCTGAACCTATTAGAGGCATTGGGCGTTGATCTGGCCATAGTAATAAAGTTCAACAAGAGATTCGCCGGTATTAAGCCGCGCGATTTTATTACCGATGTACTCTGCCGGAGATTAGGCGTAAAAGAGGTCTTGATAGGCGACAATTTTAATTTCGGTTATCATAAAAGCGGAAATATCGGACTCTTAAAGAGGCTATCCGGGGAATATGGTTTCAGCGTCAGGGTCGTAAGGCTGCATAAAAAAGATAAAAGAATTGTAAGCTCAACTCACATACGCTCGCTCATAATGAAGGGGCGGTTAAAGGAGGCGTCACGTTTATTGGGAAGACCCGTCTCTATCCTGGGTACTGTAAAAGGCGGTGCGCGGATAGGAAGGGCCCTCGGTTACCCTACAGCCAATATCGACCCGCACCATGAAGCCATTCCGCCCAGCGGGGTATATGCCGTTTATGTTAATTTAGATGATAGAAGGTATAAAGGTATCTTAAATATTGGTTTTAAGCCTACATTCCAGCGTAAATGCTATCCGCCCGAGCCGACAATAGAGGTTCACATATTTAATTTTAAGAAAGATATCTATGGCAGGGACCTCGAAATATTCTTCGTTAAGAGGCTGAGGCCGGAGAAGAGGTTTAAGGATAGAGAGAATCTAATAAAGCGTATAAGGCTTGACGAGAAAGCAGCAGCAAAGGTGCTTTAGTTGCCAACCTTATCTAAATGTGGTATAGTCCTTTGTATATGAATAATAGAGGAGTTACCCTTATAGAATGCGTGACGGCCATCCTCCTTATGGGGATGCTCATTACGGCCATGGTCTACTCTTTTGCTACGGCCAGGATGTATGCGGCGTACGCGAGGCATAGCTACACGGCTATCAATTTTGCAAGAGAGAGTATGGAGAGTATTACCCAGGCCGGTATTACTGTGGGAGATAGCGCACCATCCGATGAGTCTGTCGTTATAGATCCCAGGACCACTGCAAGCGGAGACGAGCTTTATGGCACGATGTCACATAAATACAGCATAAACGCAACCTCTCTTACAGCCTATGTGACTGTAGAGGTCGCGTGGACAGAAGGGTTCTGGCAAGCTGTCGCAAAGAAGGAATCGATCGCGTGTTACTTGAATGCCCAAGCAGCAGCCGGAGGGTAATAGAAGGCATGTCCAGAGGATTTACCATAGTCGAGTTATTGATTACCGTTGCTATTATCGGTGTTATAGCGGTCACGGGGTTTGGATACAACTTTTTTGTGGACTCCTACGATTTGGGCAGGGAGACATTCCTCTCTATCTATATCCACAACAACCTCTACGATAAAGCGATGATAGGGATAGATAAGATGGTACGCGGCGCAGAAGATCATAAGGGGCTGCAGGAGTCTCAACATGTAGATACGCCTGTATCAGGGGCGAGCGGTGATACGATAGTCTTTGCAGACGGAGAAGACGTATCCGTGACGAGGACGATCTATTTATCAGGGGATGACGTTATTTATGCGGGAGGCTCGACGGAGACTATTGTAGACGGGGATGTCAATACCCTCACTTTTAGCAGGCCCTCGGGCACGAATGATCTTATCAATATCAATATCATTATGCAGAAGGTATCACTGGGCGATACTATCACAGTTAATCTTACAACATCCGTCAAATTGAGAAATGTTAATTGAGGTGGTTTATGAAAAGATGTGATCGGGGCTTTGCCCTCGTTTTAGTCTTGATAATTGCATCGGTCGTAATACTCATCGTGGCAGCTATAATGCCGCAGGCCGTAAGGCAGGCGCGCATGGCAGAGAGGCACGCGGATTCTATACGCGCATTCTATGCGGCAGAATCGGGTGTGAATATGGTAAGGGCCGACCTCGATGATGACGATGCAATCAATAGCACCTCAGTGGGAGTATGGCAGGCACTCGCTTCAAGTGATGGTAGTGAAACTATCTCCTATTACAAAATAGATAGCATAGATACGACGAGCCCTTATTTTCCGGAGGTGATATCGGCCGGCTCATCCCCGGGAACGGATTCAGCAGATGTAAAGAGATATATAAAGGCGGAGCTTAGCAAGGCGATTACACCCAATCCATCTTTGGTGACAAATATAATCGAGACGACCGGTAATCTCTCTATCGGGGGTTCAGCG
>JABMRJ010000098.1 GCA_013202745.1 Candidatus Omnitrophota bacterium | reverse complement strand
CTACATAGCTGCTCGTGAAGTGGGAGAAGAAAAAGAGGGACGGACAATTTATTTGGATTTAAAAAGGCCAGTGGAGGTAGGGGTTGAGGGGAGGAGAGTCCTGATTCAGACCCTGCGATTTAAAGGGGTCAGACCAAGGATAGTTGCTGGTAAAGTGCCACCCTATACGGGACAAGGCTATGCCCGGCTGGGGATAACAGCAGAAGGCGATTTTGTGGAAGTCCAGCGCGGGAATACCCCTAAAGGCGGCCTGACCGCGAAACGGGCCAAACTAGAATACGAGATGATGAAAAGGTTTAGACATGCAGATTATCCGGTTGGTTGGGGGAGATATGGCTTAGAATTTGAAGGAGAGCAGTTAGGGTTGGTTATAGCCGGCATGCGCGAAGAAGATGAACGGGTAGATCTCAACTTCCGCGGCAATTTTCTCGATATTAGGAACCTCAGGACAGATGAAAGTATCAAGCTTGGGATTGGAATTGCCGGCATCCCGGAGATGGAAGATAACGAGAGGCGAGAGTTATATACAGATATTTTCAGGAAGATAGGCCAGGCCTTGAGGGAATACCATGGTCTGGGTTATGTCCACAAGTTTCCCTATGCTGGAAATATAGGGGTTGAATATGACCAGCGTGAATATAGAATTATACTCCGGGATTTGGATACAACGGTCGATTTAAGTAAAGTAGAAGGGGATACCATGCAGAAGGCAAGGTATCGTTTCCTGGATGTGTCCCGGGTAATCTATGACCTGAGTGTGGTCGGTAAAAAGATGGAGGATGGCGGTCTTCTCGAATTCTCCTGGCTGATAGGACCATTTCTGGAAGGCTATTTCTATGATATAGACAAGGGATCTGATGGATTTAAGCGATTGCAAGAGGAAGCCGAGGATAACGAATTTGCCAATACTATAATACACATTGGAGAAGGTATTGTTAGCATTGGATTAAACACCCAAGAAAGTATAAGAATAGTAAGGGTGTCGAGCACTAATACGAATACAGGAGAAAGATATATCAATGAAAGCGAGACCAGAAACCCCTTTGCCCAGGTTATGAAAAATTTACTAGCTATAGCCGGGCCCACCGCCGAGATGATCGGACCAACAACTGGTCAGGCCCCCACAGCCGATGCAGGGGCAGCTGCCACAGACTACTCCCAGGAAGGCGCGTCCATAACCGAAGGCGACAGAAACAGGCTCCTGAGCGCCATAATGGAGAGCGGAGTAGATAATACAAAGGTAAAAGAGGCGCTCCAACTGCTAAGAGATGCAGGCATGATGGGCGAGGATGAAGATATAGGAGAGAACGCCATCATATCAGAAGAATATGTAAAGACGCACTCCGTAGTAGAGATAGCAATAGCTATTGTACACGAACAAGCGGCCTCAAAAGAACGGCAGTGGCAGGAAAGAATATGGGGTACAAGCATAGGAAATAGGCAACACATAGCAGGCATAGCAGCAGAAGTGGAATTCTTGACTGAACTGGGCAGAAAGAATATCCAGGCACATAGCGAGGAAGCAAGCGACAGGCTGCACGATGCCCTTAGGCGTTATGATGAAGTAGAAAAAGCACTAGCAGGCCGTGAGGTTGATTATACTCAGAAAGATGAAACCGCACTATCTGTACAGGAAGAGACCCAGCCTACTGCGCTGCCTATTGCAGAACTGACAGTCCCTGTGATTGAACCGGTAACTCCTGCGGCTGTGACGGCAGTACCCATGATTGAACCAGTAGCCCCTACACCCAAGCCGGCAGTTGTAGTAGAACCAACCATAGAGAGAGTACCATTACCAATAGATAGGACTTTAGAATACCTTGAGGCGGTATACGGGGTCATTGTAAGGGCACCTGTATTGGATATGGCAAACGGCGAAGTTGCACAAGATAGGGGTATGTTGGGCGCAATAGGAAATGGCATGAAAAAGAAGGCAAAATACGTGGCTATCATGAAGACAGAAAATATAGCACCCTTAATTAGAAATGGTATGAGGGCAGAAGGTATGGTAGACGAGAATTTAATGACGGCGTCTATCAGGGGAGCCGTAAGATTACTTGAGGCGAACGGAATAGAATCATTATTGGTCATCGAAGCAGACGGAATAGAAGAGCTTAGAGAGGCTTTGCAGGACAGGGGAGCCACAGCCGATAATACATTCATATATTGTGACAATGCTACAGACGGGGCAAGAACCAAAGATATAACTAGTGATTCTTATTTTGGGAATTACATGTTAGCCAATATAAATGTGCACGGTAGAGATGAGTTTATTTCAGTAGGTGGCCTTCTTGCGCTTTCGGTATGGGCGATGAATGTAAGGAGCGGGGCAAAGCCTGATCTGAATCATCTCTATGATTTGTTGGCAGCCATGGAATCGAGTAATCCTGATGCAGAGCATATAGCTGCCAGGCGTAGTGCAATAGAGACATACTGGGTAGCCAAAGGTTGGGCAGAAGATCCCATGAAGGCATTTACATCAGGTTATCTTGAGATAAATGCTGTACCAATAGATGTTAATAGAGATTTAAGGGATTACTATAGAAGGGAGGCAGAGTTCCAGAGGGTCTTGTAATATTTGGGGATGGCATAAACTAAAGAGAGGCGGCGCGCATTTCCCCCCGGGCAGCCCAAGTCTTCATTGACTTGGAAAGCCGTGCGCGCCGCTTTTCTTTTTAAAAAAATGACGTAATTGCTGTAGCAATTACGTCATGCCGCAAAAACTAGCTTGCAAACCGAAGCACTTAAGTCATATTAGCGTTGTAAGTGCGAAGGTTAGTAGTCCCAAGGGGATTCGAACCCCTGTTCTCGCCGTGAGAGGGCGATGTCCTAGACCGGG
>JABMRJ010000097.1 GCA_013202745.1 Candidatus Omnitrophota bacterium | reverse complement strand
TAAAGGTAAAAAACTGGCTGCATTTGCCATCACAGAGCCTGAAGCGGGCTCTGACGCCAGCAGCATAAAGACGACCGCCAGGAAGGACGGAGATCATTATATAATAAACGGCATGAAACAGTGGATTACAAACGGCGGAGATGCTGAGACATATGTCGTAATCGCCATGACCAACAAGAGAAAAGGCGCAAGAGGGGCAAGCGCTTTTATCATTGAAAAAGGTACTCCCGGATTTGAATTTGGAAAGAAAGAGAAGAAACTCGGTATACGCGCATCAAGTACGCGTGAGCTGATATTTACAGATTGCAAGGTCCCCAAAGAGAATCTATTGGGCCGTGAAGGTATGGGTTTCATAGTGGCTATGAAGACATTTGATAGTTCACGCCCCGGTGTTGCCGCGCAGGCTGTAGGGATAGCGCAAGGCGCGCTGGACCATGCTGTAAAATATGCCCACGAGAGAAAGCAGTTTGGCCAGTCAATAAGCAGCTTCCAGGGTATACAGTTCATGCTTGCGGATATGGCAACAGAGATTGAGGCTGCAAGGGCGCTTGTCTACGCAACCGCCAGGATGGTAGATTCCGGCGCAAAGAATATATCGAAACCATCTGCCATGAGTAAACTCTTCGCAAGCGACGTTGCAATGAAGGTGACGACAGATGCCGTGCAGATATACGGCGGCTATGGATATATGAGAGAATATCCCGTTGAGAAATATATGAGGGATGCGAAGATTACCCAGATATACGAAGGGACAAACCAGGTCCAGAGAAACGTCATAGCGCTGGCCCTTATAAAAGATGCCATAAGAAAGTAGGAAGATGGATATAATTGTCTGTATAAAGCAGGTCCCTAATACAACAGATGTAAAGATAGATCCCGAGACCAATACACTGGTCAGGGAAGGCGTCGAAAGCATAATCAACCCATTTGACACATACGCTATAGAAGAGGCGGTACGCTTAAAAGGGAGGTTCGGCGGTAAGGTGACGGTCATTACCATGGGGCCGCCGCAGGCCGAATCGAGTTTAAGGGAGGCCATATCTGTCGGGGGAGATGAGGCGATACTCATATCAGACAGGGCCTTTGCAGGAAGTGATACATGGGCGACAAGTTATACATTGTCTAAGGCCATACAAAGAATAGGCAAATACGATTTAATTATATGCGGAAAGCAGGCCTCAGACGGCGATACGGCCCAGGTAGGGCCAGGCATATCAGCGCACTTAGGGATACCCCAGGTAACGTATGTGAAAAAGATCGAAGCCATAGGCGACGGTAAGGCAAAGGTGGAGCGCATGACAGAGGAAGGATATGAAGTGATGGAGACCCCTTTGCCGTGTCTCTTCACTGTAGTCAAGGAGATCAATGACCCAAGACTCCCGTCGTTAAAGGGCAAGATGAAGGCAAAGTCTGCCCAGATTACCACATGGAAGGCCCAGGACATAAGCTGCGATTCTCGGAATATAGGACTCGAAGGTTCACCCACTAAGGTTGTGAAAATATTTACACCTCCTCCCAGACAGAAGGGGCAGATGCTCCAGGGTGAGCCCAGAGAGGTAGTAGATAAATTAGTTGACCTTTTGAAGAACGAAGTAAGATAAGGGTTCCATGACTTCAAAAGAACGTATACATAAATTATTGAATTTCAATACGCCTGACCGCATAGGCATACACGATACATTTCTCGATGATACGCTGGTCAAATGGAGAGATGTCGGTATGCCGGATAATATATCCCCCCAAGATTATTTCGGATTCGATTTTGAAATACAAGATATAGATTCTGCAGTAAAGAGCAGCACCCCCGGCAAGGCCAAGATGGAAAAATTCCAGATAATATCTTTCTCAGAACCGTTTCAGAGGCTCTGCAGTTCACGCGGCAGGGAGAACGTGCTGAGGGAGATGGCCTATAATCCGAAAAGATTTAGTTCCGATCTTATCATTGAAACAGAAAATATCATAAACTCCTTCCACAGGATAATCCGGCAGAGGAAGCAATTTGATGCAGCATGGGCATTTGGGGATCTCGCCTACAATAAGGGTATGTTCTTTTCACCGCGTATTTACAAAAAGCTCCTCCTTCCTCTCCACCGTGAGATATTTAAGTACCTCAACTCGGAAAGTATATATGTATTCTTCCATTCCGACGGTAATGTAATGGATCTGCTCCCGCATCTTATAGACGCAGGGGTGAGGGCATTCCATCCGCTGGAAGAGAATAGCGGTATGAATATCGGAAAGCTGATTAACGATTATAAAGATGACATGGTATTCATGGGCCATATGGATATAGGGCGGCTGATAAGCGGCGGGTCATTTGACAAACTCAGAGAGAGGATAGAGATTTTGAAGGAAAAATCTTTTTATATATACCACGCCGATTACCCCATACCGCCAAATATAGCATTCGCGGAATACAAAGACGCGATAGAATTCCTAAAAGAGGTAGGGTCATACTGATATGTTTGAACATAAAAGCGAGAGAGATTACAACGAAAAATTAAAGATAAAGATCGAAAAGCTCAAAAAAAAGAGAGAGGCTATAATAATTGTCCATAATTATCAGCGGGATGAGGTCCAGGATATAGCTGATATAACAGGCGATTCGCTAGCACTTAGCCAGGCTGCAGTAAAGACGGATGCAAGGGTCATAGTCTTCTGCGGTGTCCATTTTATGGCAGAGAGCGCCGCCATACTAAATCCTGATAAGACGATACTCCTTCCCGCAAAGGAAGCGGGATGTCCGCTTGCTGACATGATAACCGTAGAAAAGTTAAAGGCCCTTAAAGAGAAACATCCCGGAGCGCCGGTTGTCTGTTACGTCAATACTTCCGCCGCCATCAAAGCGGAGAGTGATATATGCTGCACATCGAGCAATGCCGTAAACATAGTCCGATCTTTAAGAGATGACAAAAAGGTAATATTCGTCCCAGATAAGAATCTCGGCTTATATGTCCAGTCGCAGCTCCCCGACAAAGAGATAATCCTCTGGGAGGGCTTCTGTCCTACACATATAAAGGTTCAGGAGGAGCATATAAGGCAGGCCAAGACGCTTCATCCTGATGCGCTGGTAATAGCCCATCCTGAATGCAATTCAGAAGTATTAAATATGTCCGACCAAATCACAAGCACGGGCGGCATGATTAAGTATATAAACTCCTCAGATAAGAAGAAATTCATAATAGTGACAGAGAGCGGACTATTCTATAAATTAAAAAAGGATAATCCCGATAAAGAGTTCTTCCTCCCGACAGAACAGCTCATATGCCCAAATATGAAGCTGACCACTTTGGGATGGGTATACCACGCCCTTGAGCTTATGGCATACAAGGTAAATGTCCCGGCAGATATAGCGCGGAAGGCCAAAGTGTCGCTTGACAGGATGCTTAAGGTTTCAGGCGAACCGAGCGGCTCTGCCATATCTGGAGTATAGATGGCTAAGAATGTTTCACGGGTAAGTGTTGGCATAATAGGGTGCGGCACCATAGGTTCGGTCATAGCAGAGTACTGTGCAAAAGAGCTCTCTGAAAAAATAGATCTAAAGGCCCTCTACGATAAAGATGGATCCCGCGCAGAGGCATTGAGCAAAAAGCTTTCTGTAGATACGGCCATAGCAACTTCTGTGGATGAGCTTATAAAAAGCTGCGCACTTGTCATCGAAAGCGCGTCTGCAGCGGCTGTACCGGAAATCCTTAAGAAGGCAATTAATGCCGGCAAGGATATCATGGTAATGAGTGTCGGCGCGCTCGTCGCAGATGAGGACCTCATGGCGCTTACGAAAAAGAGCGGCTCTACTCTCTATATACCAAGTGGGGCGATATGCGGCCTTGACGGCGTAAAGGCCGCGGCAATGAAGGGCATAGAAGAAGCCACCCTGACTACCACGAAGCCGCCAAAGGGCCTTAAGGGCGCTCCTTATATAGAGAAGAAGGCGATAGACCTCGATTCCCTTAAGTC
>JABMRJ010000096.1 GCA_013202745.1 Candidatus Omnitrophota bacterium | reverse complement strand
TCTACTGCGGCGCCATTTATAGGTGGTTTCGTGCAAAAACCCGAAAAGAAAATTGCTTATGATGTAGAAAAGAAGAATATGCGCCGGATCAAGGAACCCTAATACAGCAAGGAACCACGGCAATATATTAAGGAGTAGGCCTGCGAAGAGGGGCTCTTCTGTAATAAAGCTCATCCTTGCAGCGGTCGTTCTTCCGAACCGCTTAATAAGGGGCTTATTCAGCCGGTCGATCATCCCGGCGGGGGCATTTTCTGATTTTGTATTTCGCTCCTTAGGCAATACTTGTTCAAGGATTGGGCCAAATCTATCCCATATTCCAGTTGCTTCTTTAACATCTCCTCCTCCCTTTCTAATTCTCTTCAATTGTCTTTTATATGCAGTCTCTGCTTCTTCCCATGTCATATGGAGTGCTATATTTAGTTTTCCAATTTGGTCGATATCATCTTCAGAAAAAGTCTTAGACATATCTACGATGCAGCCCGGTCTTTCTTGTACCTCCCCAGGTATTAAATCAGATAAGTACGCATATATATCATTATTCATCGCTCTATCTTGTGTTATTGAGCCTACAATATCAATAGCTGCGCAAATAACTGCTTTTTCGAATCCTGTTAATAGATATAGGTCATTTACTCTTTTTTTCTCTACTATTTTATAGGATTCAAAAGCGCTTCGTATAGTATCATTATCTTCTGAACAAAGGAGTGCATAAAGCATAGCGCTGGTGAAGTAACGACCGTCAAAATGTGACCAGTCCGCTCCTTCCCTATCTTCCCATGTACGCAAATAGTCTATAGCTCTTCTTTTATTTTCATCTCGACTCGCTTCTTCTAAAGTAAATTGCGTCTCACCACCCAAAGCAACCGCGAGTGATCTTAATAGGAAAGAGTGAGTAATATCCAGTATAAATTCATGAGTAGACGCTTTTTTCGTTCCCTTAAAATATTCAGGATAGGCAGTCATAAACACAGCGTCAGAAAATAAAATATCAAAAATACTCTGCATCTTTGGATTAGTTTTATTAAGCGCGTCCAATAAACCAAACATCTTCTCTTCTGGTATAGCGGTCCCGAACAATGCAACGCTCTGTCTACCATATAAACTAACTGTTGCTGACTCCTCTAATACCTCTTCAATAAATTCTCTCATAGGTGAAAGGCTTTTCACCGACCAATTAAGCTCATCACGGATATCTCTGAGTGTGCATTCATAAAGCTTTCTCCTTTCATAACACGGAACATATACATCGCCAAAACAATCGCCACCTTGTTCCATTTCATGCATTTGTTTTATCATAAATATTAAACCGGGGATTCTTCTCTCTAGATATTCTAAACTCTTTACAGCAAAGCAAAGTCTTAAGGCAAATTCTGGATATTCTTCTATCGTAGCGATTAAAAGGGCCCTCATGCCTCTCAACATACTTTTATTACCTTGCCATAGACGAACACCGATAAAGGATGTCTTTTTCGGCGGTCTATTTAACGCGAGGGCATCTTGGATTAGATAAAAAATGATATATGATATTGCGCCTTTGACTTTGCCATGGGGTTGGATACCATCAAATATAAAATTAACCACAAGTTCATGCGAGGCCTTTCTCTGTGTATAACACAACACCTCCATGGCTGTACGCTGCAATCTTCTGTCTTTACCTCTCAAGTAAGGCATAAGAGGTTCCACATAACCAAAATATGAGAGTGACCGCATCAATTCTTCTTTCCTTGCCGCGTTGCGACATGTCTCTAATTCATTAATCAATGCCGCTAAGTACAACATCTCTTCGGTAAAGTTTACGGCATTTCTAATTAACGACAATCCATCCTGACTTATTCCCTCAGGCGTAAAATCATCGAATTGGGAGATATTTTTCTTTACTGCCTCGACCAATCCTAGTCCTTCAACAAAAGTTATCTTTTCCATTAAATATCTTAAAAATACATGCGGATGTTCAACAAGTAAATAATACAAGGAAACGAGTATCTGTTCATGTTGTCCTTTAGTTTTTAGTGTATCAAGATGGAACGATATCTCAGACAATATTTTTGTATATTCCTCTTGACTATGCTCTGCAAATAGCCGTGGAATCGTTGAAGGTGTTACAGATGATTTCCTTGCAATGGTTTCTTCTTCTCCCTTTTCTATTCTCTTAAAAATAATTGGTATGTGATCTCCTGATTGTATCCCTTCTTGCGTCCATGCAATGAAATCTTTAGATACTATCAGCGGAAGATTGCTTTTGGTGGACATTAAACTAGCTAACTGCCTAACTGCTAGTGGATACTGTATGGCTGACTTGTCTTCTTTTTTCTTCCCCGCCATCCCCACGGCCCAGCCGAACCATGGGGTGAGGATATTGTTGTAGAGGGCATGTGAGCTTACGGCAATTACGAATGCCCAGGCAGGGGTAATAAATGACCAGTAAGGATTAATAAGAGGAAGGACATAGCCTATCCTGAAGAGGCCGCCTAAAAAGG
>JABMRJ010000095.1 GCA_013202745.1 Candidatus Omnitrophota bacterium | reverse complement strand
TTTGTAGCCCCGATCGTTATAGTCCCGACCTTGTTTTGCCACTTCTCTTTTAGTAATTCTACTGCCATTTCGCTTCCTCGCATATTTTGTATATCATTTTTACAATCTCTGCCCCTTCGTCCAGCTCCTTCATGGGCCTGCCCTTTAAGCTAAATTCGAGAAGGTCCATAGATTCATTTACAAAGCTCACTTTATCGGCACCTATATCGCCTACAGCGTTCTCAGTTATAGGTAAATCCTTACGTACTTTGTTCACTATAAGGTGGCTCTTACCAATAGAGACCTTGAGCTCCTTTGCAAGGTTCAATATCCTCTTTGCGGAGCGCATGCCGTAGGCATTGGGGTCACTCACAAGAAAAAGGTAATCTATCTTTCGATCGGTCCTGCGTGATATATGCTCCATGCCGGCCTCATTATCGATAACGATAAACTTATACGATTTCTCAAGCTTACCGATAACCCCTCTCATGAGCGAATTGGGATAACAATAGCAACCCGGCCCCTCCGGTCTTCCCATAGCCAGCAGGTCGATCCCCTCACCCTCTCCGAGAGACTGCTGCACCCTGCTCTCTACAAGCCTCTCTTTTGTCACTCCTGCGGGCAAGTTCTCTATATTTGCAGCTATGTCGTCTATAATACTCACTACCGTATCTTCAGCTGTGAGCCCTAGCATATCACCCAGGTTTGAATTCGGATCTGCATCTATGGCAAGTACGGGGCTCTTCTTAGCAAGGTACCTTATTACAATACTTGCGATGGTGGTCTTGCCTGTGCCGCCCTTGCCTGTAAAGCCTATGGTATAGCTCATCTAGTGTGGCTCATCCTGTCACCTTCACTGAAGGAAAGAGGGTTAGATCGGTGTGCGGAAAGAATAGGCTCGATACATAGTCGTCCATATAGCCCGGTTCCACACTAAGCTCTATGTAAGTTATCTTTCTCGCGATATCCTCCGCCTTCTTCATAGCTTCAAAAGATAAGAGCACCTGATGGGCGCCTACTATAGAGGTATTTCCCACGAACTCGAATATCTTCCTATCAAGGTCCGGGAGGAGCCCTATCGTTATGGCATTCTGCATATTCAGGCATGTGCCAAAGCCGCCGGCAATGTATATCTTCTCCAGATCTGCCGTGCTTAAGCCGAGCTTCTTGAGGAGTGTGGATATGGCGCTGTATATGGCGCCTTTTGATCTCTTGAGGTTTTCTATATCTTCTTCTGTAATCACTATGTCGCGGTCAGCATCTGCGGCGGCTCTCTTTACCACCACAAATTCATTACAGTGCTCGCCTTTCCTGATATTTGGCGATTTAATATCTATTCTTATCTTGCCATCGCGCGTAATGACGCCTCTTCGAAAAAGCTCGGCAAGGAGATCAACATATCCGGAACCGCATATCCCTTTAGGCTTAACATTGCCCAGCGTCTCAACCGTGACGTTCAATTGCTTATCTATCTTTACTACCTGTATAGCACCCTTTGATGCGCGCACACCGGACGTCAGGCCGCTGCCTTCAAAGGCAGGCCCTGCGCTTGCAGAGCATGACGCCATCCACTCCCCGTTTCCGACAACGATTTCGCCGTTTGTGCCGACATCTATGAGCAGCGTAAGCACTTTAGCCTCGTTCAAGCCGCTTGCCAGCACTCCGGCCGTAATGTCACCGCCCACATATGTGCTGATGCCCGGCACACAGTAGAGCAGGGCCCTGGGCGATACCTTAATACCGGCTTCGCCGGCGCGTATTACCGGCACAAAATTTGCCGTAGAGATATATGGTTCCCGCCTTATGAATTTTGGATCGACGCGTAAAAGGAGATGCATCATCGTGGTGTTGCCGGCGCAGGTTATGCCGTTTATATCGTTGAGATTGATCTTATTGTTTGTAACAAAGTTCTGTATTATATTATTTATAGTATCGATTACAGCATGATGCAGCCTCTCAAGGCCGCCGCCTTCTGTGGCAAAGATGATCCTCGTTATCACATCATCACCAAAGACGACTTGTCTATTATATGTAGTCTTCGTGCCAAGGATCTTGCGTGAATTTAGGTCTACGAGCTGGCCTGTAATAGTAGTGGTTCCGATATCGAATGCGACACCGTAGTTTTTCTTAGAGGTATCTCCCGGCTCTATTGTAACTATCTCAGTCGTTTCGTTTCTCTTGCCCAGAGTAGCAGTAACCTTCCAGTCACTCTCCCTTAAAAGGCCCCCGAGCCTCTTTATATTTGCCAGCCCCGTCTGCATAATAGGTATGTCGCGATTCTTCTTTATTTCGCGGTATATGCGTTCGAGATCGCTGACCTTATCATCCAGGTTAGGCTTCGGCAGCTTAAGATATACTTTTGTTGCAAGGGGTGAATGTTTATAGACCCTCTCTTTTATCGTTATGCCTTCATATTCTTCTGCGGGCGTAAAGAGCCCTTTTAACCTGAGGTGTTTTGCGTCCTCTTCGGCCAGGCTCTCTAAATCGAGTCGGGATTCAGAAGGAATCTCGACCGTAAGATTACCCTGTACAGACGTGAGACAGGCGAGCACATATCCCAACTCTTTTTCCTCTTTGGTAATTCTGCCTGAAGGCTCGCTTCTAAAATTCCCATCTTTTATTATGACCTTGCACCTTCCGCAGACACCATCGCCGCCGCAGCTGGAATGGATATATATGCCAGCCTGGACCGCAGCATGGAGGAGATTCTCGCCCTTATTTACCTGGATCCGCTTATCATCCGGTTTAAATACTATTTTACATTTCTGCATTATTTTTTCTTCCCCTTAAGAAATGATGGTATACCGGATGCCTCTCGTGGCCCTACCTTGACCTGCCATCCGGACTCTTCCTGCAGCTTGCCGCTCATAACCGCTACATAACCAGGCAAGACCAATTCTTTATGCGTTATCTTATCTTTAAGACCGCTTTGATTTAATGCGGATGTTATCTTCTCCGGGGTAAATTTTTCAGCGGCCCATGCCGTAAGGACCGACATCCCTTCACTATCTACGCTGACTATGTATGAAGGGACCTTGCTCGACTCGACCTCTGACTCCACTGTGTAGTATGTAAGAGAGAAGTTCGTAGTTACGAGTACAGGCGATTCACCAGTAACATTTCCGATCTCATATACTTTCGGTTCCACTTGTAGAGGCTTTTGAGGATCCGTAAAGATATTCTGGCGCGCAGTAAGGAGCGAAAGCACTACAGGATGATCTATGCACTTCATTATGACGATCGAAGCGTACTTGACTATCAATGTAGCTGCTTCACTTGCTTCTTCGTAAGGATCCTTTGCATCCGTAAAGGCGATCGTAGGGTGTCCAAACGGCCTGTAGGTCTTTTTCAATGCGAGCCTGCGTATATATGTAAGGTCCTCCAGCTTTTCGCTAATGGGTTTTTTGCCGGAATCGAGCACTATATCATTCAATCCTCCTGATGCGGCCTTCTCTGACAACTCGCTTAAGTCCTCCAATGAAGGTGCGCTTATGACTAATGGAACCTTTGCGCCCTTTGCTATAGAGAGAAGCGCATCAAGATTATCCTTGGTAGCCGCATAGATAAGCGGGCGCCTGTCTTTTACAATATCCAAAGATGCCTTGATGGTCTCAGGATCATCGCATATCAAAAGGAGGTTGAGTTTGGTCTTTTCCAGCACCCGCTTTATGGCGGCAATATATTTATCCCGCGTTTTACTTGTATTTGCGAGGGCTACTATATTGGCCTCTATCTTCTGGCCTACCCTTTCAAACCTTAACCGCTCTATCTTTTCTACTCTCTTGATCAGCTCCGACTCGACCATATTATCTTCAACAATAAACCCCAGGCCAGTTGGATGATAAAAGGTCTGCTCGTGGCGAAACATCACGGTCTCATTGCCCACTTCCAGCTTCCCTTCCCCGCTTCCTATAGTAACAAGGTTTATAGGCGGTCTCGATGCGCTCTCGAGCTTTCCCTTGGCCTCTTCTGATACATGAGGACATTTATCGAGCGCTGCCTTTTTGGCGGCAATTTGCATGGCAAATGCGAGGCATGTAGGGAAACCGCATTCCTTGCAGTTGGTCTTGGGTAATAATTTATATATCTCTAATCCGCTTAAGGCCATATTTCACACTCCTACATTAATGGCGGCATCTTCAAGGCCGGGTGGTCAACTTTTGTCAGGTACTCAATGAGTTGTTCCGGCTCCACGGCCTTCGTCTCATCTGCTATTTTGTCGAATAACTCAGGCATGCCATCTTCTTCACACCTCTTCTTGAGCCTGACTGCAAGGGAATCCTTCAAATCTTTTGGCATCCAGACGAGCCGCTTTAGTCCACCGTCTGCGCTAATAAATTTCTTGCTGGTTACATAGAGTTTTCCTACACCCATAAAGCCCGGAGTCTGCGCGCCGCCGCCTACGGAACCTGCGAGCGTCGAAAATTTCATCCCGGCAGGCGTGAAACCTGAATATTCCCTGTTTACTATCATGAAACCGTTTGCTTCAGGCAATATAGCTATAATACATTCAAAGCAGCCGCACGATGTCTCCGGGTTGCTCATTATCGAATACCCATGGAACCTCTCGAGCGTCTTATTGGATTTGTCATAAATAAATTTATTAACGCCTTCCCATTCCCCCTTTACCGCATCGATCACCTTTCCTTTTGTTATAGGCTGGTTCGGTCCGGCAGGGTTGAGTTCGTAGCATGCCTTTGCATCAAGCCAGCTATATGCGCCGCATAATCCAAGCCTCTCCGGCTTTACCACACAGAGGTGGTTAGGCGCAAATGACTGGCATAGAGTACACGAATAGAAAGTATCTATGCTCTCGTCTGTCATACCGGCGAGCCTTTCATCCCTTGCATTGTACGCCTTCTCTGCTTCGGGCATAAGCTTTTCAATGTCTTCCTGCTTTGTATATATCTTTATCTGCGCCTTATCTATGATCTTACCAAAAGCGTCATGGAGTCTTGCGTGCATAATGACACCAAAGTGCTTCATCTTGAAGCCCTTCTTGTGGGCATCCTTGCTTATCCTGATCCAGCAGCTGTTTCTCTGGCCCATATGAAAAACACCCATGGCCTCATTAAGAAAATTATGCATCTGCCTCTCCAGTATAGGCTCGAAATCCTGCTGCATCTTCCTGCCGGATACCTCTACGTATATGGCGAGCGGATATGCCGCGCCCTCCTTCATTTCGTCTATCTCCGGTCCTATTATCTCAATCTTTCCGTCTTCTATACCTTTGCCATCTACTCCTTTGACATATTCTAACGCCTTTGAGAACTTACCGCCAAACTGCACATATGTCTGTTCGCGGCGTATCCTCTCTCCTTCAAATGCCGCGCTATATGCAACCGGTATGGGTATCTCGGATATCTTTACCTTTACACCCCTTACCTCTATACATCTTTGCACTATCCGCTTGTGGTCGAGCTCTTTTACCAGGTGCTCATAGGTACATATGCCGCTGGGCCTGATCTCAGGAATATCCGTATCTGCTATTATAGGAAATCCCATGTTGATTGCCCCTGCGCCCGTTGCATACTTTACATCATCAAGCTCACCCAGGACGAGACCGAATGCAAATACCCTCTCCTGGCAGTATTTAAGGCACTTGAGTGCTTCACCCTTTTTATGTCCGCCAAAAGTAAGCGCCCCTCTTATCGCCCAGTTTAGCGGATAGATGGCTGAGAATGTATCCCTTCCGTAAGGTACTATGTATGTATCCCAGCCCATCTCCACCTTCTCTTCCTTGAGCTGGTCTATGATAGATCTTCCGTTGACATTAGACCCGACGAATGCAAGGATATTCCGCTTCTGAAACTCTCTTACTATTTCGACTGCGGTCTTGTTGTCAGGTGCTGCGCCCAGGATTGCCGCGACACCCGGCATCCTGCCGTCTACAAGCTGTATGCCAAGAGTCCTCATTATCGTGTCTGTAAAGAATCCGTTACAGTCTTCCTGGGGTTCTTTTCCGTAAAGGTATCTTAGCGCCATGATGATCTCTTCGCCGAGAAGCGCGGCCATGCCGCCGTCAAGGGCGTTTCCTAAATAAGGGAGCCATAATTTGTTCGACGGTTCTTCTTTTATCAGAGATTTCGCCTCATTGAGCACAGGCTCGATATCTCCCAGGGTCTTGACCTCCAGTCCAAGCAGCGCGTAGGCCATAGGAAGAAAGAAGGCGGTCTCGGGAAACTCTACAGCTGCGTCTTTACCCTTCTCCTTAAGCGCCTGGTCATAAAGCTTCTGTGCCTCTCCTATTATTTTTTTTGCGCCTCGAATCGCTGCGCCAGCTACAATCTTAGACATCTCATTCCTCCGTTATAAAGTGATGGTCGTTTCCTTAAACTCCGCTTTACCAAATTTATCTGCTCTCTCTTTTACTATGTGGAGTATTTTCGCATAATCAAAATTATCATCCAATAGCCTGTCCTTTATAGGCGATATATCTATGCGCTTCTTTAAGAGAATTCCATAAACACCAGCGTTTGCTATCTCGGTAAGCAATATAATACCTCGTATAATATTATCCTTAAGGACTATCTTCTTATACACCTTCTCTTTACTGTTTTTGACTGTCAACTCTTCGTATCCGGTGCCTTTAGGCTTGGTAATCCCGATCGAAACAACGGGAAGCCCGAAAAAGTCAGTAGCATTCATCATGCAGGAGCCCTCGTAAGGCGTCTTATTACCCGCCATATTATGGCCTGCGCAGTGCCCTTGTTCTACAGCGACCGGCCATACAGAATTGTTTCTATGCAAACCTGTCGTTATATCTAAGGCCTCTGCCACATCACCAGCCGTATAAACGTCTTTAGCGGATGTCTGCATATACTCGTCCGCAACTATGCCTGTTTCTACCTTAATCCCGGCCTCTTTTGCAAAGTTTAAGTTTGTGCTTACGCCTTTACCTATAATTACCATCTGGCACTCTATTTCGCTGCCGTCTTCCAGCTCTACTGCTGCTACCTTGCCCTTACCCTTTATCTTTTTTGCGGCAAGCCCCTTGATCACCTCTATACCTTCTTTTGTAAGTTTCTCTTCTATGATATCCGCGGCGTCTTTATCGAGCATCTGAGAAAGTATCTGAGATGACTTTACTACTACCTTCACCTTTTTTCCGCGAAGCCTTAAGGCATAAGCATCTCTCAATCCGATTAGGCCTCCGCCCAGTATAGCGGCCGTATCGCAATCATTAACCATAGATATGATGCCTTCCGCATCCGCGATACTTCTTAGGCTAAAGACACCCTTTAGCCCTTCCCCTTCTATGCCTACTTTCTTTGGGGTAGCACCTGTAGCTATAAGTAACTTATCAAACTCAACAGCTTTTCCATTGTCGAGTTTCACGGTTTTTTTCTTTATATCAAGCATTACAGCCTTAACACCATGCATGGCATCTATATTATGTTTTTTATAAAAATCATCAGCCTTAAACTTAAGGCCATCGCGCCCAATCTTATCACCGATTAGGTAAGTAAGAAGGCATCTGGAATAGAGCATCTCCTTTTCATCGGATATAATCGTAATCTTGCCTTTCTTATCCTTCTCCCTTATCGCTTCACAGCAGCTCAACCCTGCAGCACTCGCGCCGATTATTACATATTCGCTCATCTCTTCTTCGCTCTTTTCTCTTTTAAGGTCTTTTTAAAATCTTCCTCTGTGCCGGCAAACAAGGCCTTTGTGGGGCACGCCGCCACACAAGCATAATCGTCCCTGTCAGGGCAGAGGTCGCATTTTACAGCTATCCTATTCTTTACATCCCTCACTATCGCACCGAAGGGGCATGCCATTACACACATCCAGCACCCTACGCACTTCTCCTTGTCATGCATCGTAGCAGATGACTTTTCATCCTTGTGCATTGCGCCGCTCATACATGCCGCGACACATGGCGCATCTTTGCAATGCTGGCAGTGGATTGATATCGACTCATTAGGTGTCGCAGATACTCGGACACGCCGCTTGGGCTGCTCATCTTCTTTCAGCAGTTTATACACATCCTTACTGACAGAATGCTCTGTTGCGCATGCCAGCTCGCATGTCCTGCACGCTACGCATTTAGTGATGTCGCAGAATATCTTTACATCCTTGTTCTTCTTTGGCATAACTTCTATACCTTCAAGACTCGCGCCTTATACATGGCGGGTTTAAGATTAAGCAGATTACGTTTCTTATCTATATGCCTAATGATGATACGGGCCGCTTTTTGAGCATTGGTTTCGAACGCCCACTTTCCTCCGACAATACTCTCGAGTCCGCCTGTCAGATATTTAGCAACATTGGCAGATCCTGTTACAGGCAATGGCGAACCAAATACAACAAGTGCGCCCGATGCCACAAAATAGAGCCCTATAGCAACCGCCTTTTCAGACATCCATTCTATTGCGGCGCCTGCAACAGGCAGTTCGTCAATACCATTACCTATGCCGCCCTCCTTGACCATGTTGGAGCATGCAATGAGTATCCTGGAGTTATCTACACACGAACCAAGGTGTAAGACAGGAGGTATCCCTACAGTCTCACATATCTCCTTGAGTCCGTTTCCCGCATATTTCTGTGCTGCTTCAGGAACAAGGAGGCCGTCTTTTGCACATGCAAGCGCAGCACAACCGGTCTGCACCACGAGCACATCATTACGTATAAGCTCTTTTACAAGCTCTACATGTGTAATCCCGCTCTGCAGTTTCGGGTTGTCGCAACCTACGATACCCACTACACCCCTTATCCTGCCAGATATTATAGCGTCATTTAATGGTCTGTATGTTGCCCTGTATTTACCTCCGAGATAGTAGAAGATGTTCTCTGCGGTAAATCCGGCAACGAGATCCATGCTCTCTTTAGGGATATTCACCCTCTTCTTATCTCGCCGAGTATAATTTTCGATCGCCTTCTTTACTATCTCCTTGGCTATATCGAGCGCTCTTTCCTCTCCAAATTCAATATGCTCCATACCTGGAAATTTTGCCTTAGGATGTGTCGATATAAGCTTTGTATGGAAACAGCTTGCTACTTTCGTCAGGCCGGGCATTATGCACTGTAGATCTACTACCATCGCTTCAACCGCGCCCGTCGTAATTGCCAGCTCCTGCTGTAGAAAATTTCCGGCAACCGGAATACCGCGCCTCATGAGTATCTCATTTGCAGAACAGCAGATACCCGCAACGGTTATGCCATTGGCGCCCTTTTCCTTTGCGAGCTTTAACATCTCATTATCCTGTGAGGCCGTTACTATAACATCGCTTAATAGCGGGACGTGACCATGGATGATTATATTTACCTCGTCTTCTTTTATGACCCCAAGATTTACCTTTGCCCTCAAGGCCTTTGGAGAGCCGAAGAGTATATCGCTCGCCTCAGTAGCTATCATAGAACCGCCCCACCCATCTGCGAGAGCGGCCTTCATCGCCCCCATTATAATATTTTTGTAATCGCTATCAACGCCCATATTAGTACGTGCCATCGTTTCTACTATAGGCCTATCGATGCCCTGGGGTGTGATATTTAGCTTATTCCAATTCTCTTGTTGTTTTTTCGGCGCCCTGTTTAAGAATGTAAGCCCATCGTACTGCTTACTGAACTCATCCAGCATCGCTTTGCCTACAAGCCTTGCCAGTTCCTTCAGGTCTTTGCCTGAAGGGTCTATGCCGAGCTCCTGCGCTATTGTCTTTAACTTTTCCTCGGAGCGTACCTCGTAACTATCGGTCTTTCCTTCGCCGTATAACAATAGAGTGCGCGCTATCTCTCTTCCGTGATCCGAATGGCAGGCACTGCCTGCAGCTACATGTCGCGCAAGGTTCGTGGCTGATATGACATCAGCATCTGCTCCGCATGTGCCTACACTTGCGCCTTCCCCAAAAGGATCGATCCTGCATGGTCCGAGGTTGCAGTTCTTACAGCAAAGTCCCAGTTGACCAAAACCGCAATGTGGTGTTTGATCTGCATATCTCTCCCAGACCATATCGATGCCGCAATCTGCAGCTATCTTCTTTAGATCTGTCGTTCCCTTTGATTCCTTACTCATCAATTACCTCCCGACCTGCTTGGATAAAAATGACCGGCATCTCCTCATCTTATCAAGGAGGCCGCCGTTTATCTTTGTAATATCACCCACTTTATCTGACAACAATATATCTTTTGAAAAGGGTATCTCTTCTATTACCTCTAATCCTTTTCCGAGTTTCTCTTTTATAAATGATAGATCTTCTTTTAATCTTACTTTATTGGCGATGACAAAGCAATTCTTCATCTTCAGGTCTTTTGCCAATCTATTGATCCTAATGGCGCTCGATATAGATTTAAAGGATGGTTCGACCACTATCAATACGCTGTCACATGACTCTGCGGTCCCCCTGCCAAAGTGTTCGAGTCCCGCCTCCATATCCATCACCACATCTTCATTGCTGCGCAGTACAAGATGTCCCATGAGGCTCTTTACAAAGGCATTCTCCGGACATGCACACCCGCTGCCGCCCTTCTTAATAGCACCCATAACGATGAGTCTTATATTCCCTTTTGCCTTTGAGAACTTATCCGGGATATCATCTATCTTGGGATTCAATTTAAAGAGCGTGCCGTCCTCTGAAACCCCCATCCTTTTTCTTATGAGCTCTTCCATCTCTATGATGGGCGTGATCTTGTGCGCGTCCGCAAAACCGAGAGCTGTTCCCAGGTTTGAATCGGGGTCACAGTCAACGGCCAGGACATCTCTTTTTTCATCTGCAAGGGTACGGATAAAGAGGGCCGATAACGTGGTCTTTCCTGTGCCCCCCTTGCCTGCAAATGCTATCTTCATATACCTGCCTTTTCGAGCACAAGGGGAACCTTCTTATCCCAGCCAATAGGCATTATGTGGACGCCTCTGCATAAGGGTTTGAGCGCATTTATGAGCCTTGCGGCTATCTCTATAGACGTCTCAGATTTTACCTTTGCCTCTTCCATCTCTTTTATCAGGTTATCCGGTACGAATACTCCGGAAACATTCTTATTCATATATTTTGCCATTCCTGCAGATTTAAGCAGCACTATACCGGCTATGATGACGGTATCGAGCCCTTTTGCCATCTCGAGAAACCGCTTGAACTGCTCAATGTCATAGACTGCCTGTGTCTGGAAAAATTCAACCCCCGCCCTTATCTTCTTCTCCATCTTAATGATCTCGGGCTCCAGCGGGTCGGCGCCCGGATTGACTACTGCGCCTATACAGAAATCGGGCTTGCCTTTAAGTTCGTTGCCGACCATATCCTTACCAGCCATCAGTTCTTTGGCAGCCTTTATAAGCTGAATCGATCCTAAATCGAATACGGCCTTTGCCTGCGGATGATCCCCCATGCTCGTATGATCACCTGTTAAGAGCAGGACATTCTCTATACCCATTATAGCTGCCGACAAAAGGTCTGATTGTAACGCCAGCCTGTTCCTATCCCTGCATGTAAGCTGGTATACGGGCTCTATACCCTTATCTTTTAGGAGATGGCATACAGCGAGTGACCCTACCCTCATTACAGAGCTCTGCAGATCCGTCACATTTATAGCATCTACTTTGCCTTTTATTAGATCTGCATCCTCGAGCATCTCTTTAATGTCTGTGCCCTTGGGTGGACCTATCTCGCTCGTTACTATAAATTTCCCTGACTTTATCTTATCCCTAAAAGACATCTCTATGCACCTTTCTGAGCCTTAAATGCTTCCACGACGTTTCTCATAAGCATCGTTACTGTAAGCGGGCCTACTCCGCCCGGCACCGGGGTAATGTACGCTGCACGTTTTGACGCCTCATCAAACTCTACATCGCCAACGAGTTTATCGCCTACCCTGTTAATGCCGACATCGACTACTACCGCACCCTTTTTTATCCACTCACCCTTTATGAGACCGGCCTTGCCCACTGCCACCACAAGTATCTCTGCCCTCTTCACGTGATCTGAAAGCAGGCCTCTCTCACCCGTGCCTATGTGGCATGTGGTTACTGTGGCAAACTTATCGAGAAGGAGAAGGCTCACAGGTTTTCCAACGATCTCGCTGTGGCCTACCACCACAGCCTCTTTGCCGCGCAGGTCGATATTAGTGGATCTTATAAGTTCAAAGGCCGCCATCGCAGTGCATGGTGCAATCCGCGCTTTGCCGGATAGTACCTCGCCGAGATTCTCAGGATGCATACCCTCTACGTCCTTAAGCGGGCTTATGTGGCGCGGGATATCTTTTGGATTCATCTGTTTTGGTAAGGGCATCTGGACGAGTATGCCATTTACCTTTTGGTCGTCATTGAGTTTGTCGATATATTTTATCAGGTCTTCCTGCGTGCTGTCCTCCTTGAGGTTATGGAGCTGGAATTCTATCCCCAGCTTTTCAGCAACCCGCATCTGTGATTTTAGATAGACGGCCGATGCGGAATTTTCTCCCACTTGTATATTAGCCAGCGTAGGCACGGCATTATATTTTGATTTAAATCTGCCCACCTCTTTGGCAAGATCCTCTTTTATCTTTGCCGCTATTGTCTTTCCTTCCAGCAGTGCTGCAGACATATTACCCCCTCTTTACTTTAGTATGATCTCTTGCGCCCTATGTAGTATCTCTTCCTTTATCTTTGGAATCGCATCTTCGATCTTGGAGAGCCTGTCATGTGCCTTTTGAATAAATTGCGTGTCCCTTATATACTTTAAATTTATATAGACGTTGAATTTCGCCCCGAAGAAGGCGCTTTCCAACATCAATGCAGCAATGGCTGTATCTGTAACGAGATTTTTGTTTCCGAACTCTACAAGGTCTTTACAGAGCCCTATAGCTTCATATGCAGTGTTACAGATCTCTTCAGGGACGCTGCACGCATTCTTATAGGCCTGTTCGAGCTCAGGAGAATCTTTTGCGAGCCCTTTAAAGGCATTCGAGAGCTCCGTATAGGCCTTTACATCTTCATCGACCAGCCTGATGAGCTTCTTTCTCAACGCCTCCGAAATCTTAAGACACATCTCTGCTTTCTTCTTTACATCGATATACTTTTTGTTCGATATGGTGAAGTTGGTCACCATCGATATTAAGGCGCACCCTATGGCGGCTTCAAGCGCAGCAGCACTACCGCCGCCGGGCGCGGGTTTTCTCGCTGCAAGATCGTCCAGATACTCTCTTAATGGTCTCTCGGCATACATAATTAAAATAACCCCTTTATGCGCCCGTCTGCATCTATATCGACCTTTGTGCCGGCAGGCACAGATGGAAGGCCGGGCATAGTCCTCATCTCGCCGCAGAGCGGGTATAAGAACCCTGCACCTATAGATGCGTTTATGTCCCTTACCGGCAGTGTAAACCCGGTTGGCGCGCCTTTTAGTTTTGGATCGTGTGATAGTGAAAGGTGTGTCTTCGCCATGCATATTGGCAATTTACCGTAACCCGCCTTTGCAAACTTGGCTATCTTCTCTTCGGCAAGACTCGAATATGACACATCCTTGGCACCGTAGATCTTTGTTGCTATCGTCTTGATCTTATCCTTGATTGACAGGGTAGGCGGGTACAATAATTTAAAGTTTGATTGGCTATCAGCCGCCTTTATGACCGCCTTTGCCAGTTCATTGCCGCCAAGACTCCCCTTTTCCCAGACATCGGATATGACGGCATCGAATGCGCCGCTCTCTTTAGAGATCCGCTTAATTGCCTCTATCTCTTTATCTGTGTCTGTGGTAAATCTATTTATAGCCACGACAACAGGGACGCCAAAGAGCTTCATATTCTCTATATGCTTCTTTAGGTTTGATGAACCCTCCTTTACAGCCCCAACATTCTCTTTCAGCAACTCCTTGTCGATAGGCCTTCCCGCAATGACCTCGAATTTGCCGCTGTGCATCTTTAATGCACGCGCCGAACATACCATGACAACCGCATTCGGCTTCAGGCCGCTTGCCCTGCATTTTATGTCAAAGAACTTTTCAGCGCCGCAGTCTGCCCCAAAACCGCTTTCAGTAACTACATAGTCCGTAAGTTTCAATGCGATCTTGTCGGCCAGTATCGAACTATTGCCATGTGCTATATTGGCAAAAGGTCCTGCGTGGACAAAACATGGTGTATTGTCCAGCGTCTGAAGTAGATTAGGTTTGATTGCATCTTTAAGCAGGACTGTCATCGCGCCTGCTACCTTTAGATCTTCTGCAGTCACGGGTGTCCCTTTGCGGGTATACGCAACTACTATCCTGCCCATCCTTTTCCTAAGATCCTTAAGGCTGTCTGTAAGTGCCAGTATCGCCATGACCTCACTTGCAACGGTGATATCGAATCCGCTCTCCCTGGGGATACCATCCTGTTTGCCGCCCTGACCTACTGTTATATGCCTCAGGTATCTATCGCTTATATCTAATACCCTCTTCCACATGATGGTGGATGGGTCTATATCGAGTTTATTGCCTTTAAATATAGAATTGTCGAGAAACGCAGCCAGGAGATTATGCGCAACGCCTACCGCATGGACATCCCCTGTAAGATGGAGATTAAAATCTTCCATAGGCACTACTTGCGAGTAGCCTCCTCCGGCAGCACCGCCCTTGATTCCGAATACAGGCCCGAGCGAAGGCTGGCGTATGCAGACGATAGACCTTGCGCCCACCCTGTTCAAAGTCATAGAGAGGCCTATGGTTGTAACCGTCTTACCCTCGCCGAGAGGGGTCGGCGTGATGGCAGTGACGTCTATGTATTTTCCGTCCGGTTTATCTTTAAATCTGTTTATTGTATCGAGAGATACCTTCGCCTTGAACTTTCCATAAAGGTCTAGATCGCCTTCTTTTAAACCTATCCCTTTTGCAATGTCTAAGATCGGCTTAAGTTTTGCAGCTTGCGCTATCTCTATATCGCTAGGTATGGTATTTGGCATGTCACTACCCCTATCTCTTAATATTATATAAGTATTAAGAATCATATTATATTAAAATTATAACCATGTGTCAAACAAAAAGTGCTGTACGTCTCTCTTAACTCATACTCAATTTTCTCTGTGCAACCTTCATATTAGGCCTGCAGTCCTTTATCCAGCCCTGCGTTGGGCGCTCCGAGGTTCTTCTTGTACCGGGTGCAAATTTGTTCGGCAAGGTGTCCCCG
>JABMRJ010000094.1 GCA_013202745.1 Candidatus Omnitrophota bacterium | reverse complement strand
CCTTTATATAATCCTCTATCAATGCTCATCAAATAAACCTGCATTTTGGTATTGATAATGTTCAAAGGGTTGCCTATTTCATGGTTAATGCCGGCTGCCAGCGTTCCTATAGCAGCTCTCCGTTCATTCTGCGCTGTCTCCGCGAATAGCTGCGCGTTTCCTATAGCTACCGCCTCTGTGCGAGCAAGGTCTGTAAGGATATCTAGGTCCTCCTTATTGTATTCCTCATCCGATTTTTTCTTTCCGAGCAGCATAATGCCTATCAGATCATCATGCAGCATAAGCGGAATGGCAAGTCGCGCTTTCAGGTCTTCCATTTCTTTTTTTAAAGTAGCACTAATAGCGGTAGCACCGCTGCTTTCAATAGAAAGCGTATCTTTTGTCGACTTTAGAAATGTCACCATTTGCGCGCTATTATCGATGGTAAGAACTTCATTGTGCGCCAATGCCTTGTACGAAACATATTTATCCTCATATTTATTAAAAAGCAGCATATCGCTTGTATCCGGATGAAGAGTTTTATCCAGCAATTCTATTGTGCTTTCTATGATCCTGTCCAAACTTAAAACCGTTATAACCTCATCTATAAAGGACTTAAGTACTTGTTTGTAATCATACTTTTTCTGAAACAGGTATTTATCCGTAACACGTACGAGCAAATCCTCAAGCGGACGAACTGTTAGGATGATAACTATTGAACTTATAACCAAGCCCAAAAGCCTTCCCCCCGCTATTAATTCCTGAGTTACTATTGTAATTCCGATAAATATTCCCAGAATTATTGTAAATAAAGAAGCAAAAATAAGGGTCTTTTTTACAAGAACTTCTATCTCCATTAATTGGTGGCGAACTATGGCATAAGCTACGGCGGTTACATAAATTGCTAATGCGTATGTACCAAAGGGATTGAGAAAAGGTATATTTATACCGAAAACAAGAGCAAAGTTTGCCCCTCCTCCAACGTATCCTAATAAAGAACCCCAAAATAAATATGTTAACTGATTTCTTCTAGCTCCTACAGACTGTTGATATGCTCTGAATAATTCGTATAATCCATATACCACGGCTATAAAAAAGAAGAAGACTGCAAACGGATAGACGATACCGGGTGTAGCAAAATGTTTTACATAAAATTTTGGTACCGCATCTGCCATCATATGGCGCGTTGGGCACAACATTGCAAAAAATATGCTAAGCCCATAACAGAATCGAATTAAAAAACGTCTATTTTTCATACCTAAAAAAGTAATAACGAAATGAATAAAAAAGGTGGGGATAAAAAAGACGCCTATTTGCTCTATCCTTGTCCAGATTAGGGCAGTTATTCTATTATCACATGCAATTAGCCATATTTGACAAAAACTCCACCAACCTATACTCCATGAGTAAAAGGCAAATATTTTATTTAACTTATTCTTGGGATTTTGCCAATAAACAAAAATTCCTATACAGGCAGTCGTTATCGCTGTAACCCAAAGTGCAATTACAAAATTTAATAACAGTGAGTTCATTTTTTTCTTATACCCTTAAACTTCTTTTTCTATTTTTTCTCTCTTTCGCACTGCCCTCTTTGCCATTAATGCTGCTCCTAAGGCACCTATTATTTGAGGTTCATCCGGGATATTAACACTTAGTCCAAGCTTATTTTTGATCGCATGAACAATTCCAATATTATTAATCACGCCGCCTGTAAGGGTAATTGTTTCTCTAATTTTCAATTTATGTGCCAGTCCTAAAACTCTATTCACAACGGCATTATGTAAACCGTTTGCTATATCCTCTCTTGCTGCCCCCTCGGCAATCAATGAAACAACTTCTGATTCAGCAAATACTGTGCACATGCTGCTAATTTCGATGTTCTTCTGCGATTTCAACGAAAATGGCCCCATGGTTTCGATATCTATTTCCAAGGCATTCGCCATTACTTCTAAAAATCGGCCTGTACCTGCGGCACATTTATCGTTCATATTGAAATCGATGACTTCTCCATGTTCGTTTATTTGTATGGCTTTGCTATCCTGACCACCTATATCTATTATTGTCCTGGTTGTTGGAAAAATCTTAAACGCACCCAATGCGTGGCAAGCAATCTCGGAAACTTGCTTAGATGCATATTCTGCATTGACCCTACCGTATCCTGTGGCAACTATATAGCTTAAAT
>JABMRJ010000093.1 GCA_013202745.1 Candidatus Omnitrophota bacterium | reverse complement strand
GCGCTCCCTACAAAAGGTTTACCGCTTCCTTTTATAAGTTATGGAGGGAGTGCATTGGTATTCCATATGATAGCCGTAGGATTATTGCTCAACATAGCAAGAGAAAGAGAGTGACATGAAGCTCCTCATCGCATGTGGTGGCAGCGGAGGCCATATCTTTCCGGGATTGGCGCTTGCGCATGAGATATCAAAAGACCACAGTAGTGATATACTGCTCGTTTGCAGTACGCGTCCGCTCGATTCTGATATATTAGGAAAAAGCCGCTATAAATTTAAGGCTATAAACTGTGAGCCCTTTATCTTTACGCTCAACCCTTTTAGGGTGATGCTCTGCGGGATGAGATTATTAACCGGTATCCGCCAAAGCATAAGGCTGATCGGGGAGTTTAAGCCCGATGTTGTGACGGCCTTCGGCGGATTTGTTACGGTGCCTGTCGTGCTGGCAGCCTGGCTCTTGCGCAGGCCCGTGCTCATACATGAGCAGAATGTGGTGGCTGGGCTGGCAAACAGGTTTGTATCACCGTTTAGCCGCAGGATAGCGGTCAGTTTTGAGGATACAAAAAAATATTTTAATAAAAGAAAAGTGGTAAAGGTCGGCAATCCCGTCAGGGAGAATACGCTAAACCTGGATAGGGAGCATGGAAGGCGAAGATTCGGCTTAGATAGGGATAGGTTCACGCTCTTTGTATTAGGCGGCAGCCAGGGTGCAGCTTCTTTAAATAGCGCAGTCAGAGATGCGATTACTTCTATGGAGCACCAGAAGAAGAGAGGTTTACAGGTTATACACATTACGGGCAAGGGCGGATATAAAGAGATGCAGGAGGCCTATAAGCGGGATGATGTAAAGGCCTCTATCCATATATTTCTTGACGAGATCGAGGCGGCCTACGAAGCATCTGATCTTGCAATAGCGCGCGCAGGCGCCACTACCATTGCTGAGCTTACATTCTTTGGGAGGCCATCTATATTGGTGCCTTACCCTAAAAAGAGGGTGCACCAGAGCGAGAATGCGCTTTACCTTTCTGCGGGTGGCGCGGCCATTACAATAGAAGAGAAAAACTTAAGTGCAGAAGGGCTTAAACATACCATCTCAGGTCTTTTAAATAACAGAGAGAAACTTGATAAGATGTCGGCTAACGCAAAACGTTTGGGAAATGCGCAGGCAAGCAAGTTGCTTGCTGATGAGGTCATCTCGCTTTCAAGAGGTATAAGATGTTAAGGAATAACACGAGAATCCATTTTATCGGGATAGGCGGTATAGGCATGAGTGCCCTGGCGCAGGTCCTGATATCCAAAGGATATATTATCACAGGCTCAGATGTAAAGCCGAACAACCTGACAGAGGTTATAGAGTCAAAAGGCGGAAAGGTCTTTAAGGGGCATAGCGCTTCCAATATAGAGGGTGCGCAGGTGGTAGTCTATTCATCATCCATATCCGTTGACAATCCAGAGCTTGAAGAGGCGCGCAAAGAAAAACTCTCGATCCTCCATAGAGGCGAGCTCCTTGCCGAGCTTATGAAAGAGAAGGAAGGCATAGCGGTAACCGGCTCTCATGGCAAGACGACTACCGCCTCTATGGTATCAGATATATTGATAAAGGCGGGACATGACCCTGTCTGCATACTTGGCGGCGAGTCCCCCGGATTGAATGGTAACGTTTATATAGGAAAGGGCAAATTTTTAGTGGCGGAGGCTGACGAAAGTGATGGGTCACATCTATTCTTGGAACCAAAGTTCGGCATCATAACAAATATAGACCGTGAACATCTGGATTATTATAAAGATGTGGACCATATAGTAGAGACGAATCTTAAATTTTTGGAGAATATAAGAAGAAACGGTATATTTTTCGGTTGTATAGACGACGACCTCATAAGGAGAACGCTCCTCCATTACGACAGGAGGTTTGCGACATTCGGCCTCTCTCACAAGGCAGATCTCCACGCGGTTAATATAAAGCTGGAAGGGCTCATCTCGCAGTTTGATTGCATATATAACGGGAAGATGATAGGCAGCATTACTCTGGGGGTCCCGGGTCTCCATAATGTATTGAATGCCCTAGCATCTTTAATCCTTGCGCTCTATGTGGGGGTAGAGTTCGCATCGGCAGCAAAGGCACTCTCTGAATACAGGTCTACGAAACGGAGATTCGAGATATATCCCGATACAGGCAGCGTCACACTGGTAGAAGATTACGCGCATCACCCCACGGAGATAGCTGCAACACTCGGGGCGTGCCGTCTCTTAAAGCCCAGGCGGATCATAACTGTTTTTCAGCCACACCGTTATACGAGGACGAAGGAGCTTGCCGCGGAGTTTGGTTCATGCTTCGCTGGTACCGACGAACTGATACTTACGAATATATATGCGGCCAGTGAAAGACCCATAGATGGAGTAAGCATAAAGACGATATACGATAGGGTCATACAAACTGGGCAAAAGAATGTCCATATTATCCCCAAGGATAATATAGCCGGCTATCTCCATGATACATCTTCTGAAGGGGATCTTATAGCTGTACTCGGGGCTGGCGATATAACCGAAGTTGCAAGCGATCTCGGTAAAAGATTGAGGCGATATGAAGAGGCTGTATAAGGAGATGCTCAAGAAGTCCTTAAAGGGAAAGGTCTCCTTTAATGAGAGCCTTAAGGAGCATACTACCTTTAAGATAGGCGGCATACCTAAGGTATATTTTGAACCTGAGTCCATAGACGACTTGCAGCTTGGCATGACCCTCTTTTTAAAAAAAGGGTTGAAGCCGTTCATCATTGGAAGCGGTTCGAATCTCCTTATCAGTGACGGAGAGATAGATAGGGCATTCATAAAACTATCCGCGCCGGCCTTCAAGGCCTTCTCATTCAAAAAAGATACCGTAATATGCGGAAGCGGCCTGAACCTGCAGAAGCTTATAAGGCGGTGCATCGACAGGGGGCTCTCCGGCCCGGAACGCCTTGCCGGGATACCCGCTACTGTCGGAGGCGCAATAATGATGAATGCAGGCCCGGGCAAGGAGGGTTGCATAGGAGATATGGTAGAATGGGTCAAGGCCATAAAACCCGGACGAAAAAATATTTTGGTTTTACATAAAGATAAGTTAAAGTTTGTACGCAGGGATTCCGGCTTGTCCGGTTATGTTATATTAGAGGCGGCTTTAAGACTTAAAAGAAGCAGGCCTGATATCTTAAAAAAGAGATACAAAAGGATAGTGCGCTGTAAAATGAGTAAGCAGGAGTACAGGTTTCCGAACGCCGGGTGCATCTTTAAGAATCCGCAAGAGCAAGAGCTGACGAGCGGCGAGATGATAGACCAGTTAGGTCTCAAAGGCTTGAGTGTAGGCGGCGCAGAGGTCTCGAGCCGGCATGCAAACTTCATAATAAATAAAAACTCAGCAAGATTTGCGGATGTCTTTTCATTGATGAAGCTCCAGCAAGAAAAAGTAAAAAAGCATTACGGTGTATGGCTAAAACCGGAGATAAGGATAGTAAGATGAATAGGGTAAGTGTTCTCGCAGGCGGCCCTTCGAGCGAGAGGGAGATATCCCTCAAGTCCGGCAAGGCCGTCTACGATGCGTTGATAGACGGCGGTGTAGATGCTACACTCATAGATATAGGCGATGATGTCAAATGTGCCATTCAGGCGAAGGATATCGGCGCGGCATTTATAGCACTCCACGGCGGTTTCGGAGAAGATGGGACGATACAGGCGATGTTGGAAGAGTTGAATATCCCCTATACCGGCTCCGGCCCTAAGGCATCGAGGCTTGCGCTTGACAAACTTGCTTCTCGAATGGTGTTTCAGGAGATAGGGATAGATGTGCCGCGTTTTAAGGCATTAAAGAGAAGAGATGCTATAGAGATCTCCGGCCTCACCATGCCGCTTGTAGTCAAGCCAAAGAGGGAAGGATCGAGCATAGGCCTTACGAAGGTCAAGGACCGGAAGGGGCTCAATACCGCTATAGAAGAGGCCTTTAAATACGATGATGAGATCCTGATAGAGGAATTTATAAAGGGCAGGGAGCTTACTGTGGGCATACTTGATGAAAAACCGTTGCCTGTGATAGAGATAGTTACAAAAAAAGGGCACTACGATTATAGAGCCAAGTATGAAAGTCCGGATACGCGGTATCTTGTGCCGGCACCCCTTAAGATTGCAGTTGCCAAGAAGGCGCAGGATGCAGGCATTAGGGCGCATTCTGCATTGGGTTGCAGGTCCTTTTCCCGCGTCGATATGATACTTGGTGAAGATAACAAAATATATGTATTGGAGGTCAATACGATCCCAGGGCTAACATCGAGGAGCCTGCTGCCGAAAGCGGCAGAGGCGGCCGGCATATCATTCATTGAATTATGTAAAAGAATTCTAAAGGGGGCATTGAAATGAAATACAAAAAGAAGAAGAACAATAAGAGATCTGCAAAAAACCCGGCTGCCATAAAAGAGAAGACACCTGCAATTGTCATAGGCCTTTCATCACTCTTTTTGCTGGTCGTATTCGGCCTTGGATTGCTTACCTATAATATCCTCTGTAAGTCTAATTACTTTTATATTAGAGAGAGCAGAATGGAATGGCTGAAAGAGCCTCTAAAGATGAGCCCCTATAACAAGCTCATTGCAACCGGTGTAGGCAAGAATATATTTAAATTTGATATTGGTTCCGTAAGCAAGGAAATTAAGAAGGCTAATTCAGAACTTAAGAATGTCAAGATATTGAAAAATTTCCCGAACGCGCTTACGCTTAAACTGGAGTCTCGCGTACCCGTTGCCCAGGTCGGCGACACGAGCTTCTTTCTCGTAGACGATGAGGGTGTCATCTTGACGGAAACCGAGGATTCTATACGCGATGACCTGCCTATAATTACAGGCATAGGATGGAGATTATTCCGTAAGATGGGAGAGAGGGAGCGCTCACCGGGGTTGCTCAACGCGCTGTCACTGATAGATACTATGGATAAGGCGCATTTTTCAGACAATCACATCCTGACAAGAATAGATGTATCCGGTGACAGAAATATGGTTTTTCTTATAGAGGACGGACTAGAGGTAAAGATCGGCAATTCTAATTTTAGAGAAAGGCTAATCCTTCTCGATAGGACTCTCGGGTCAATAAACGGCGACAAGAGCGACATAAAGTATGTGGATCTCCGTTTTGACGACGTCGTACTGGGGACAAAATAGATGAAAAATATTATTACAGGTCTCGATATAGGGACATCGAAGATATGTGCTGCGATCGGCGGCCTATCGGATGATGGCGCGCCGGAGATACGCGGAATCGGCGTCTCAGACGCAAAAGGCATAAATAAGGGCTTTGTATCGAGCCTCGACAAACTCGTCGATTCTATATCAAAGGCGGTCAAGGCTGCAGAAGATAAGTCGGGCCTGAAGGCGTATAATGTCATTACAAATATCAGCGGCGGTTCTGTTGCCGGCAATCTATGTGAAGGTGCCGTGCCGCTCTCCAGGCGCGGCAGGGAGATCACGAAGAGGGATATAGAGAAGGCATTCGAGGCCACAAAGCAGATCTCTACATCCCTTGATAAAGATTTTCTCCACGCAGTACCGCAGGAGTACATGGTAGATGATAATGACGGTGTTGAGAATCCCCATGGCTTATTCGGAACCAAATTGAAAGCAAAGCTATATGTTATCACGGCCCTCGCGACGCACATACAGAACATAAAGCGGGCGGTAAATTACTCGGGGTACGAGATTTCAGAGATCATTCCGACCGTTGTTGCGTCCCTTGCAGGAATATTGAGCGCTGAAGAGAAAAAAGACGGTGTGATCGTAATCGATGTGGGCGGAGGCATTACAGAGATGGCCATAATAAATAATGGCATCTTAAGATTCTTCGACTCCGTAAATGTAGGCGGTATGGACCTAACGGCCCATATCTCAGCGAACCTCAAGGTACCCTTCAGGAGCGCCGAGGATATAAAGAGAAAGTATGGAAATATATCCAGGGAAGATTCACGGAAAGTGCAGAGGGCCATCTTCGATGTAGAAGGCAGGCATGTAACGATAGAGACAGACCAGATAAACAGCCTCATAAAAGAGAGGTTTGAAGAGATATTCTATATACTCAAAGAGCGGCTAAGCGGCTCAGACCATTTCAGCCCCTCTATGCCGTTGGTTATAACCGGCGGCGGGGCGCTCCTAAACGGCGCACTCGAATCATTTGAAGAATACTTTAAGATGCCTGTCTCACTCGGCCGGGCCAAAGAGATAAAGGGCGACCCCTCGATCTCTGCAAACCCCACATACTCCGCTGCAATCTCCCTTGCAAAGTACGGCATTGCAAAATGTAATCCCTCTTCAAGCACATTCAGGCCAAAAGGTTTCCTGGTAGACTCCTACCTCAGAATCAAAGATATCCTCAACGACTACTTCTAGCACTAAAGCCTTGCGGTGCCTAAGCTTCTTGTACCGGGTGCAATTTTAGCTTCCAACCTGTCCCTCATTTGACTTGTAAGCTGTCCCTGGGGACAGCTTGCCGAACAAATTTGCACCCGGTACAAGAAACATTTTTAACAGTCGCTCCGGCGAGCACCGCAAGCCTTTTAGTATTCTGAGCGAAGGTTCTATATAAGCTTGAGCGTATGAGGTTGTTCGAGAGGGGCCTTTTTTAGGCGGAGCGGGCACGGTTTTTTGCCTTTGCTTACATGTAGGCAAAAAGAGCGAAGCCTAAAAACGGAGCGAGATTTTCCTCGCAGGGGGAAATCGAGCGCTCCCACGAGAACAACCCCATGCGCTCAATAATAGAACCCGAGCGAGGTGGGTACCACAGGCCTGATATGAAGGTTGTGCGGGGTTGACATATAGCACGTAATATGTTATTCTTATAGGCTAATATGATAAAAGATAACATAAAAGAGATAAATAAGCGCATAAAGAATGCCTGTAAAAAGGCCGGCCGCGAGCCGGGTGATATCACTATTATTGGCATCACTAAAGGCGTAGATCCTTATACCATAAGCGAGGCGCTTGTACACGGCATAAGGGATATCGGCGAGAATAGGGTGCATGAGGTACAGAAGAAGCGCCTCTCTGTAATGCCCGGCTTTAAATGGCATATGGTGGGCCACCTCCAGACGAACAAGGTGAAGGATGCTATTGAGGTATTTGAGTTTATCCATTCTGTCGATAGTCTGGAACTGGCAAGGAAGATCGACAAGGAGGCTCAAAAGGCCGGAAAGACTATAGATATACTCCTGCAGGTCAATACATCCGGTGAAGAGGCAAAATACGGAGTGAGGCCTGAAGAGGTCTCTAATATGCTGCGGGAGATATCCGTGCTTTCAGGTGTTAAGGTGAAGGGGCTTATGACGATAACCCCGCTTGCAGAAGACCCGGAAACAGTAAGGCCTTATCTTAGAAGTTTACGTGAAATTGCAGAGAAGATAAAGGAAGAGGCTATCCCGAATGTCGAGATGGAATTTCTCTCTATGGGTATGTCGCAGGACTTTGAGGTGGCTGTCGAAGAAGGCGCCAATATGCTCCGCATAGGAACGGCGCTCTTCAAGGAGTAGGCTATGAAGAGACTCAGTATAATAGGTTGCGGTAATATGGGTGAGGCGATACTTAAAGGTATCGTATCGAAAAGAATTGTCTCCGCAAAGAATATCTCTGTCTCCGATACGGACTCGTCTAAACTCCAGCGCATAAAGAAGGTCTATGGCGTAGAGGTATCATTTACAAACTCCGCCATAACGAAGTCGGCCGATACCATCATCGTGGCTGTAAAGCCGCAGGATATAAGTGCGGTATTGGCGGATATCTCAGGATGTCTCGATAAAAATAAACTCCTTATATCCGTAGCCGCGGGCATTACTATCAAGCGCATAAATTCCCTGGTAGGGAAGGATATACCTGTTGTAAGGGTCATGCCGAATATGCCTGCTTTGGTAAATATGGGCTTCTCATGTATCACATTTTCAAAGAAGGTGAGTGAGGATTCTTCAATTGCTGCAAAGAATATATTCGGCTCCATAGGTGAAGTTGAAGAGGTCAAGGAGAAAGATTTGGATGCCTTAACTGCCATAAGCGGAAGCGGCCCGGCATACTTTTTCTACTTTACAGAGCTCTTAATGAAATGTGGCATAGACCTGGGATTGAGCAGTAAGACCGCTAAGAATGCAGCTATGAAGACGGCAATAGGCAGCGCCCAACTCCTTAAAGCCCTTGGCCAGGATCCTCAAGCGCTCAGGAAGAAGGTAACTTCAAAGGGCGGGACTACAGAAGCCGCCTTTAACGTATTTAGAAAGAAGAGACTCGGTGAAATATTTGCCAGCGGCGTAAAGGCCGCTAAGAAGAGGTCTAAAGAATTATCAGGAGGGTAAGATGTTTATCTTGGGACAGCTCTTTAGCAGTTTGGCCTTATTGGTCAGCATGATATTCAATGTGATATATTTTCTCCTCGTTGTGCGCATTATACTTTCATGGTTTGCAGTCGATTCCTATAATGAGATAGTCCAGATCCTCTACAGGATCACCGAGCCCATACTTGCGCCTTTCAGGAGATTACCTCTTAGGTTCGGCGCGATAGACTTCTCACCTATAATAGCGTTTATACTTATAGCATTCCTGAGGAATTTCTTTGTAGGTATATTGACCCAACTCGCGTACAAATTCGGATAGAGGAGATGCATATGTCACGGATAGGGATAATCGGCGGAAGCGGTCTTTATAATATCGATGGACTGGAAGGCGTAAAGGAGGTAGCGGTAGATACGCCTTTTGGCAAGCCTTCAGATAAGTTTGTCTGCGGAAAACTCGAAAAGAGAGATGTGGTATTCCTGCCGAGACACGGCAAGGGGCACAGGATATTGCCCAGTGAGATTAACTACCGCGCGAATATCTACGGCATGAAGAAGCTTGGTGTGGATAGGATAATATCGATAGGCGCTGTCGGGAGCTTTAAGAAGGAACTCAAACCCCAGGATATCCTGGTAGTTAGCCAGTTTGTTGATAGGACTAACCAGGCGAGGCGGATGACGTTCTTCGGAGACGGCATTGCAGCGCATATACCATTTGCGCAGCCGGTTTGCGGGGATCTCGCAAAGACGCTCTATGAATCCGGAAAAACGGTGGGCGCTACTATGCATAATGGCGGCACCTATCTCAATATGGAAGGGCCGGCCTTCTCGACCCTGGCAGAGTCTCTGCTCTACAAGAGCTGGGGCATGGATGTTATAGGCATGACCAATATGGCCGAGGCGAGGCTCGCAAGAGAGGCGGAGATCTGCTACTCGACGCTTGCTATGATAACGGATTATGACTGCTGGTGCATGGATGAAGAGGATGCCCCTACAGTGACCATAGACCTCATAATAGAGAACCTCAATAAGAATGCCGAGACGGCAAAGAAGCTGATAAAACATGCGCTAAAAGCGTTACCTAAAGAGCCAAGCTGCGCGTGCAAGGACACCCTAAAAGAAGCTATAATAACGCCCAAGGACCTCATGCCAAAGACGAGAAAAAGAGATCTCGAAATCATAATAGGAAAATATCTATAAGATGGATTACAAAAATACCCTAAACCTGCCCAAGACGAACTTTTCGATGAAGGCCGACCTCCCTAACAAGGAGCCCCAGATCGCTAAGGACTGGGAGAGAAAGGATATGTACGGCCTCATCAGAAAGGCATCGAGCGGCAAGAAACGTTTCATACTCCATGACGGTCCGCCTTACGCAAACGGCAACATACACATGGGCCATGCCTTAAATAAGATACTCAAGGATATCGTCGTAAAATTTATGACGATGAGGGGCATGGATGCCCCGTATGTGCCGGGGTGGGATTGCCACGGCCTCCCCGTAGAACACCAGCTATTCAAGGAGCTGAAGCTCTCAAAATCTGATATAGACCAGGTAGACTTCAGGAAGAAGGCGCATAAGTATGCGATGCGCTTCGTCAAGATACAGAAAGACGAATTCAAGCGCCTCGGTGTATTCGGTGACTGGGATAACCCGTATCTTACATTGGACCCAAAATACGAGGCCTCCATTATAGACTCATTCGGCAAACTGGTAGAGCAGGGATATATCTACAAGGGCCTCAAGCCCGTAAATTGGTGCGCAAAGTGCGAGACGGCACTTGCCGAGGCGGAAGTAGAATATAAGGAAAAGGCATCCCCGTCGATCTATGTAAGATTTAAGGTAAATGGCTCTAAACCGGATAGATATTTTTTGATATGGACGACGACCCCCTGGACGCTCGTTGCAAACGTAGCCATTGCGGTCCACCCCAGATTAAACTACGTTGTGATCGATACTGACAGGGGAGAGCTCATTATAGCTGAAGACCTCGTCGATAGCGTTGCTTCTAAACTTTCTTTAGAAAATGTAAAGATCGTTAAAAAGATTCCCGGCAAGAAGCTTGAGGGGATTGTTGCAAGGCACCCGTTTATTGAAAGAGACTCAAAGGTAGTCCTTGCGGAGTATGTATCCAATGTCGAAGG
>JABMRJ010000092.1 GCA_013202745.1 Candidatus Omnitrophota bacterium | reverse complement strand
GAGGTATTCCATCTTCACATGCATATGTTAGGCGGAAGAAAGATGGGGTGGCCTCCGGGATAAGAGGTAAATAATATGACTACATTCAAAAAAGACTTAAAAGCTGCTCTAGCAATACCCGTTAAGATACAGGATAAAGATCTCTCCATAGTTACAGAGACCATAAATATAACTTCCACAGGTGCATACTGCAAGACCGCAAAACCGCTACCGCTTTTGTCAAAAGTGGTACTGACCCTACTCGTCCCTCAATATAACAAGAAGGGTAAAGTCGATAAGCGGATCCGGTGCAAGGGCACAGTCGTCAGGATACACCCTGTTATAGTCGATGGACGCCCCCAGTCATATGATGCCGCTATATATTTTGACGAATTGAGTGAAAGCGATAGGAACCATATAGCGCAGTATATAGAACACCACCTCGCCCTAACCAAATGAAGATTGTACAAAAAGAGATATCTATCACCACAAAAGGTGATACGGATATAATAGATATCACAACCGATGTAGCAAAACTCCTAAAGAAAAGCGGCCTGGTAGACGGCTATGTAAATCTTTTTGTGCAGGGATCTACCGGCTCGCTGACCACTATAGAATACGAACCAAACCTCGTTGAAGATTTTGAGAATGCCCTCAAACGGCTGATCCCCAGCAATATAAGATATGCCCATAAGGAAACTTGGGGGGATTCAAACGGCCACTCCCATGTAAGAGCATCATTCATGGGACCATCACTGCAGGTGCCTTTTGCCAATAAGAGTCTTCGACTGGGTACATGGCAGCAGATAATTTTTATAGATTTTGATACACGCCCCAGGCAGAGAAATATAATAACGCAATTGATAGGAACATAGGGTTACTACTTGCAAAGCATCTGCTTATAGGATATAATATTAACATAATAAGGGGTAACATATGGGTCTAATCTTACAACTTACCATCCTTGCCGTGCTCGTCCTCATCCTGCTAACACTATTCATAGATGAAAAACGCCTCAAGGCTGCCTTCTCCCCGAACAGCATGATGACAGGATACTGGAACGGCACTGAGAGAAGGACAAGCATCCGCATAGATACCGTACTCAATGCAAAGTACTGCATAGATAAGAGCTACCCTAAAAAAGAAAGACTGGATATTGTCAGTAGGAATATAAGCCACGGTGGCATATTGATCTCGCTAAGAGAAAAACTGCCTACCTCCACGATCCTGACGCTGGATATAGAGTTACCGGATAATCAAAGATGCGCCTCCATAAGAGGTGAAGTCGTCTGGGTAAAGGAAACTTCTCAGCCGGATGATGAAGGCAGAAAACTCTTTGATACAGGTATTAAATTTGTCACATTTAGGCCAGAGGAGAAGGAGAAGCTGGACAGACATATAAAGAGTCTCGTCTGATCTCCATACATGGGAGAGATTAAGCATTCCGATAAAATAAAGATAGTCACTGGCATGATATTCAAGGATATAGAGCTCTTTGGCAGGACAAAGGCATCGCTCATCAGGAGATTGGGCCCGGTAGATTTTGAGAGCGATCTCCTAAATTTCGACCGCACAGATTACTATAGAGATGAGATGGGTAAAGACCTAAAGAGGAAATTCTTGACCTTCAGGCGATTAAGAAGAGCTGATGGAATACATAGATTGAAACTCCTGTCAAACTCACTCGAAAGGCGATCCTCCGCCTCAGGAAAACGCATAATCAATATCGATCCCGGCTATATCACGCCTGCTAAGCTCATACTTTTAACAACCAAAGACTTTGCACACCGCATCTATATAAAAGATGGCATCTATGCCGAGGTCACGCTCTCCTATAAAGATAAGTCCTATCGCAGTTACGAATGGACATATCCTGACTATAATAATGAATACACTATAGACTTCTTCAACCAGGCAAGGTCATCCTACCTTGAAACTATAAAACGGAACCGCAATGATTAAATTTAAGAGCCTTATAGTAATCATATTATCCAGCATACTGATCTCTCTTGTAATATTACTTACCATCTTAGGATTATCCCTCTTTATAGGCTGGAAAGAGGGTGAGTCTGCAAGGCGCCATATGGATATAGTATCTCAACAAAACGCCCAGTCTTACGGTCAGCTAATAAGCATCCATAACCTGCAGGCGGTCCAGGAGAATAAAGGACCACATGAAGGCAAGTATCTTTTGCAAGGGACCATCAAGAACTCCGGCTACCGTACCGTAAGCTCCGTCTCGCTGTTGGTTGATTTCTTAAATTCCGGAGGAGATACAGTATATAATGAAAATCTCCTGCCGCTTAAGGCACCTGCTATGCCGAGGACGGCGACCATCGCAGCACTCTCACTCTTTACGAGCGGCAAGGAATCGCCGCTTTTGCCCGGCAAGAATACACGTTTTAAGTGCGTATTGAATGAACAGAGGAATAAGGACGTGGTAAGCCCGATAAAAAGTAAACGGTTTGCCACAAATCCTAATGAGTGGTCCGGAAAATTTGATTACAGAGTAACAAAGGTCAAGTTCTGATAATGAGAAAAATCTATTTAGCGCTCATAATATTTATATGTCTCTCCATAATCCTCTTTGTCGCTGCCTTTTTTTACATAGATACACACAGGCATACGACCTTTCTTTATAACATATATAAAAACGGCAGGCCTTTCGCCACAGTCGAAGTCGACAAATACAATACTGAAGATAGTATTGTATATAGATCGACTACCAGCACGCCGTTTTATTCGACATCAGACATACATAAGCGCAAGATCTCAGTTGAAAAGAAGGGATTAAAAGTCAGGGATTACAATAAGAAACATCTGGGCGAAGGCGTCAGCATGGATATACACATAAGGCGTGTAGATTCGAGCATCAATTTCCTGGCTGTAGGACACTCAAACTTCGCTTACGCAAACAGGCTTCGCGTGAATAACGATTTTGTAATATTTGAGAAGGATGCCATATTATCCTATTTTAATCTCGTTGATAAGTATGACTTTAAAAAGGGAGGTGTCCAGTCTATGCCGGCGCTCATGCATACATACACCTTTCTCCCGCCCTACAAAAGCGATATCCGGCTCAAGCTCATCAATGAAGAACTCATTACATTAGGCAATAAAAGGGTAAAGGCCTTGCATTTTAGCGTAAAACCCCCGAATGAAAAAGAGATTAAGCTTTGGATAAATAGGTGGACACACATGCCCCTGCTCATCAAGGCGCCTCAAGAAGATTTTGAGTTCGTTTGGTCAGAGAGCCTGAATGAAATATATGCACAGAGATATACCGTAGAAAATGAACTTTATGCGGATAGGGAGATTGCCTTTAAGAACAAAGACATAGTCCTCTCCGGTACGCTCTCTACCCCAAAGACCGAAGGTCCGCATCCGGCGATAGTCCTGGTCTGGGGCCCCGGTCCGGTAGACAGAAATGCGCTGGGGATCTTTACAGATATGGCTGATAGGCTTGCGCAGCACGGCATATCTGTATTAAGGTTTGACAAGAGGGGAGTGAGTAAGAGCGGAGGAAATTTTGCGAGATTCACTGATGCGGATCTCATAGACGATATAAACAAAGCAGTAGAATTTCTCGCACAGCAGGATGATATAGATAAAAAAAGGATCGCCATACTCGGTTATTCGGAAGGGGGCTACCATGCCACAGCTGTGGCCGCAGATAACCCCGGCATATCCGCCTGCATCATACTGGCCGGCATAGAGTCGTTGCACCTGCCGGATACAGACCTTGAGATGATGTGGTCATTCGACAAATCGGCTCTTAAATGGGATGTGGAATACCTTAAAGATATTACAAAGACAGCGAGAGATACTTCCGCTATACTAAAGGGCGGCAAGGACTGGACCATACTTCTCCAGAAAAGGGTATATCTTAAAAAATGCCGCATGGATATTGAGAGGAAGCCGTTTGATATAATAAGGAGGCTGAAGATCCCTGTCTTGATCTTGAGGGGTAAGAAAGACACTGTCATACCCCAGGAACATATAAATGTCTTAGAGGAGACATTAAAGCAGGGCGGCAATGAAGATTACGGTATAAAATATTTTAATAAGCTGAATCACTTCTTCGGAAAGAAGATGGAGGACGGGATACACCGCACATATATCTCCCTGGACAACGAAGTTACCGATGCAATCATAGAGTGGCTGGATAAGAAACTGGTGACCCCTCCCCCGATAGAGATAGAACCGATAGAGATCGACACGACAGAAATCGACACAATAGAGGAGAATGTGAAAGATCCCATCATAACTGAGAAGGAGGTCTTGTAATATGAAGAAGGCAATTATCTGTATTATAAGCATATTCGTCCTGCTGTACCCTACGACCGCGCAAGCCATCCTATTATCAGAAGAGACCCTATCATCGACAGATATATATGAGGCCGATGACCGCCCCGAATTTACAAAACTTTCGCGGGGTCTCTTTAATTTCGTAACCGCTCCGCTTGAACTATTCATCAATATGTACGAGATATCGAAAGAAGAGGGTGTCTTAAAGGGGATATTACTCGGTTTTCCTATAGGGATCGCCAGGGGTATCTTCAGAGCAACCGCAGGCCTTGTAGAGATAGCCACTTTTCCCTTTGACCCTTACGGCCCGATCATAAAACCCGAGTACTTATTACTGGATAATACCGAATAGAGAGATGCCCTTTACCAGACGCCAGTTCCTCAGAATGGGATCAGCATTCATATTGGCGCTAGGCGCATTTAAAAAAGGTGCCTTTGCAGCTCCGCCAAGAGATCCCGGCATGCGCGAAGCAATGTACTATTCATCACTCGGGGGAGATAGCGTCCAATGCAAATTATGCCCTCACCGCTGCACATTAAACGATGGTCAGCGCGGTTTCTGCAGGGTCAGAGAATGTAGAGGCGGTAAACTCTACTCTCTGGTTTATGGCCTGCCATGTTCTGCGCATATTGACCCAATCGAAAAGAAACCGATGTTCCATATGTTACCCACCTCGAAATCTTTCAGCATAGCCACAGCCGGCTGCAATTCAAGGTGTAAATTCTGTCAAAACTGGCAGATATCACAAGCACGCCCGGAAGATACTGACAACATAAAGCTTACACCTAACCAAGTAGTAGACGACGCCCTCAAAAATACGTGCAGATCTATAGCATATACCTACTCTGAACCAAACGTATTTTACGAATATATGTTCGATACCGCAAGGATTGCCAGGTCAAAAGGGGTAAAGAACGTCTGGGTCACCGGCGGGCTCATAAATACCGGGCCGCTAAGAGAGCTTGCGAAATATATGGACGGCGCAAATATAGATTTCAAGGCATTCGATGATGAATACCTTAGGAAAGTCTGCGGCCAGAACCTCAAGACCATTACAGAGACTATAAAACTCTCTAAAGAGCTTGGTATATGGATTGAACTCACAAACCTTCTTGTGCCTACGCTAAATGACGATCCCAAAAGAATAGAGGGGATGGCCGTCTGGATAAAGGAGAACGTAGGCGCAGGGGTGCCACTCCATTTTTCGCGCTTCTGGCCCATGTACAAGCTGAAGAATCTTCCCCCGACCCCTGTAAGAACACTGGAGAAGGCGAGAGAGATAGCCATGAATGCCGGGCTTGAATATGTCTACATTGGAAATATACCAGGACATGAAGCCAATAACACATACTGTCCATCCTGCAAAAACCTCATAATACAGCGTAAAGGCTATGTAGTATCTGCCATACATATAAAAGACTCCGGGTGCAGGTTCTGCGGCCATACCATACCGGGTATATGGCAGTGAAGAGACCGTTTATAGCCTCTATACTAACAGTAGGCATCACCTCCATAACTGCCCAGATAGTCCTCCTGCGTGAACTGATAATAGTATTCTACGGCAATGAAGTTTCGATAGGCCTCATGCTCGGGTGCTGGCTATTCTTCGGCGCCGCCGGAAGCATCCTGCTTGGAAGATTTACAGAAAAGATCCCGAACCGCATAATCACCTTCTGTGCATGCCAGCTCTCCCTGGGCATATTATTGCCCCTGCTGATAATTGTCTTACGCCACGTAAAACATCTATTCGGATTTCTCCCGGGCGAGATCATTCCGCTTGGAACGATGTTTGTCTCGAGTGCCTTGGCTTTCGCGCCATTATGTACTCTTCTCGGGTTTCTCTTTGCCCTGGGTTGCAGGATATATCCCGAAAGAGATACCGCTTCCGGAATAGGCCGCGTATATATCATAGAATCGATCGGTGCCGCAGCAGGAGGGCTCATCACAAGCTTTCTCTTAATAAGATTCTTCACCCCCATGCAGATCTTATTTGGGCTCGCTGCGGTCAATATCATCTCCTGCATATTCTTATCAAATGCCTCTCCGAAAATAAAGCTCAGGAAATCGCTAAAAGGCCTTTCATACTTATCTCTTATCGTATTCGCCTTATTGATAGCTACGGGTCATGCTGCACGACTGGAAGAAGGGTCGAAAGAAGCACAGTGGAGACCATTCAATGTTATAGCTTCCAAAGATTCTATATACGGCAACATTACTGTATGTAAAAT
>JABMRJ010000091.1 GCA_013202745.1 Candidatus Omnitrophota bacterium | reverse complement strand
GGGCATGAACGCAGCGGTTGGTATATTGACACAGCGCGGGGGCATGACCTCCCACGCAGCTTTGGTAGCAAGGCAGATGGGTAAGGTCTGCGTAGCCGGTTGCGGTTCCTTGGATATCGACTATGCCAAGAGGAAGATGACGGTCAAAGGCAAGACGATAAAAGAGGGAGATTATATATCTATAGATGGAAGCACCGGCGAAGTGATACTCGGAAGAATAGAGACGAAACCTTCCGAGGTGCTCCAGGTGCTGCTTGAAAAGACGATGAAACCGTCTGAATCGATTCAGTATAAATATTTTGACAAACTTATGAAGTGGGCGGACAAAAAGAGAAGGCTTGAGGTAAGGACCAATGCAGACCAGCCGGACCAGGCGCAGACGGCCATCGCATTCGGGGCAGAAGGCATAGGCCTCTGCAGGACCGAGCATATGTTCTTTGGCGAGGGGAAGATCGATGCGATGCGGGAGATGATACTGGCTGACAATGTCAAAGGCAGAAAGAAGGCCTTATCGAAGCTCCTGCCTTTCCAGAGAGAAGACTTCAAAGGTATATTCAAGGCGATGGGCGGAAGGCCTGTTACGATAAGGACGCTCGATCCGCCTCTCCATGAGTTCCTGCCGCATGACGCAGAAGAGATAGAGAAGCTCGCAGGTATCATGGGTGTAAGTGCCGAGAAGATAAAGAGCAAGATAGAGAGTCTAAAAGAGATGAACCCCATGCTCGGCCACCGCGGCTGCAGACTCGGTATAGTTTATCCGGAGATTACCGAGATGCAGGCGAGAGCTATATTAGAGGCCGCATGCGAGGTTATAAAAGAAGATAAGATAAAGGTTGCACCCGAGATCATGATCCCACTAGTGGGTCACGAGAACGAACTGAAGTCTCAGGAGCAGCTTGTGCGAAAGACTGCAGACGCTGTTATGAAAGAGAAGAAACAGAAGATATCCTACACGGTAGGCACTATGATAGAACTGCCGCGCGCAGCATTGACCGCTGATGAGATTGCAGAAAGGGCGGAGTTCTTCTCTTTTGGTACCAATGACCTTACGCAGACCACCTTCGGTCTATCGCGTGATGATGCCGGGAATTTTCTCCAGTACTACTATGAGAAAGAGATACTGGCCGAGGATCCTTTTCAGACAATTGACCAGAAAGGCGTAGGGCGGCTTATGGAGATAGGCGTTACAAAAGGGCGCAGCGTAAGAAAAGATCTCAAAGTGGGTATCTGCGGCGAGCATGGCGGTGAAACTAAGTCTGTGAAGTTCTGCGATAAGCTGGGCCTCAATTATGTAAGCTGTTCACCATACAGGGTGCCTATTGCGAGAATAGCAGCTGCTCAGGCAGCGATAGAGTCAGGCGCCAAGAGAAGCCTTAAGAAGAAAAAGTGATAGAGGGACTATGGACGCGATAAAACGCTATCTAAGAGAGATAAAGGATATAGCGCTCCTTACACCGAACCAGGAGCTCGATCTTGCGCGGAAGATCAAGAAGGGCAGTGATATTGCAAGGCAGAAGATGATCCGCGCGAACCTCAGGCTCGTTATAAATATCGCAAAGAGATACAGCTATCTCGGTGTCCCCATGATGGACCTGATAGAAGAGGGAAATCTTGGACTCATGAAGGCTGTAGAGAAGTATAACCCGAATAGGGGATACCGCTTCTCTACCTATGCCGCATGGTGGATCAAGCAGTATATTACAAGGGCCATAGCAAACCAGGGAAAGACTATAAGGGTGCCTGTATATATGGTAGAGCTCCTCATGAAGTTCAAGAAGATTTCCGAGCAGCTCTTTATTAAGCTGAGAAGGAAGCCGAGGGCTTCTGAGATAGCAAGGCGCATGAAGATGCCCGTAAAGAAGGTAAGGCAGCTGAATAAGATGGCATCGAAGATATCTTCCTTAAATGCCCCCATAGGCAATGACGGCACAGCCGAATTCATGGATCTTATTGAAGATGAGAATATCTCGACCGCAGTCGATGAGGTAGGTGCATATCTCCAGAAGGAGAGGATCTTCGAGCTTTTAAAGAATATGACGCCGCGCGAGAGGAAGATCCTTAGCCTCCGCTTCGGCCTCAAAGACGGTGTTACGCATACTCTCAGGGATACAGCAAAGCATTTTGGCATCACAAGAGAACGCGTAAGACAGATAGAGAGTGCTGCCATGAAGAAGCTGAGGACTATCATAATCCAGCAGGAGGCAAGCGCGAAATGACAAAGACAGAGAACTTAAAGAAGCTTATCAGGGATATTCCGGACTTCCCGAAGAAAGGCATTATATTTAAGGATATAACACCCATATTAAAGGATAAAGTGGCCTTCAAGGAGGCCGTAGACCTCCTTTTTGAAAGGTATAAGGATAAAAATATAGATTTTATTATAAGCATCGAGGCCCGCGGTTTTATACTCGGGTCAGCGCTCGCCTATAAACTTGGCTGCGGCATGATACCGGTAAGAAAGAAGGGTAAGCTCCCTTATAAGACCAGGAGCGTTACCTATGATCTTGAATACGGAACAGATACGCTCGAGATGCATGAAGATGCAGTCTCAAAAGGCGACAGGGTGCTGATATTAGATGATCTCCTGGCAACCGGCGGTACAGCAAAGGCAGTCTGCGATCTCGTTAAAGATAGCGGGGTAGTTATAGTAGAAATCGCCTTCATGATCGAACTCGAATTCCTCAAAGGCCGCGCAAAACTCAAAAACCATCCTATATTTACTCTCCTAACACTCTAATGTTATATTGGGGAAGGTTAGGAAGATTAAGGATAATCCCCCAGTCCCTTGACAACCAATTGCTGCTTATGTATACTCTATATAACTATACATGTAATATCTAAATATAATCATATAAACAGGTTATAGTTTATTTAATAAATAAGTCAGGGAAGATTTTATAGTTAAAACAAAAAAAAGGAATAAAAATGCCAAAATTGGAACAATTCAAATACGATTTTATTTCAGTTATTTCACACGAACTACGTACGCCCTTGGCTATTATTAAAGAAGGCATCTCTCTTATCCTAGACGAGATCCCGGGCAAGATTAATAGTGATCAAAAAGAGATTCTAATTATGAGTAAGAATAATGTCAATCGCTTAGCTAAAAGCGTAGATGATATGCTGATTACGGCAAAGATGAAAAAGAAAATTAAAAAATTTAAAAAGGAAAAAAGAGATGAATAGTAAAAAGATACTATTAATAGACGACGAAGTGGATTTTTTAAAATTGATGGGTGAAAGGATACGCTTGTGGGGGCACACCGTTCTCCTGGCCGCCAGCGGCAGGGAAGGGCTGGATCTTATCAGGGCCAAAGAGGCGGATATCGTCATACTCGATTACATGATGCCGGACATGGACGGTATCGGCGTGTTGAAGGCCATACGCAAGATAAACAAAATGATACCCGTTATTATGTTTACCGCCCATCCGGATACAGAGTCTATAACCAAAGCAGAGAAATTGAAGGTCAGTTCTTATGTTCCTAAACTGAGCGCCTTTTCGGATTCACATGAGGCGTTGAAATCGGCAATTGATATGATAGCGAGGAAATTAAATAGATAAGAAAGGGGATGAGAGATGGATAAGAAGAAGATCTTATTGGTAGATGATGAAAAAGACCTTGTGGAGACCCTGACGTACAGGCTGGAGGCCAATAATTACGTGGTGGTCCCTGCCTACGATGGTCAAGAAGGCCTCGATAAAGCGAGGAAGGACAATCCTGATCTTATTGTACTCGACCTCATGCTCCCTAAGATGGATGGGTATAAAGTATGCGCGCTCCTTAAGCGTGATGCGAGATTTGGCAAGATTCCTATAATCCTCTTTACTGCGCGCGCCCAGGATTCTGATAAGCGGATGGGCGAGGAGGCTGGCGCAGATGCCTATATAACCAAGCCCTTTGAGCCGCAGGTCCTGCTTTCCAAGATTGAAGAACTGTTGGCATAGTAGTAATTAGAGGAACACATTATATGGCAATTCGCTTGAAGAAAAATAGAGAGAGCTTAAAAGAACTTAAGAAGATAAACGAGCAACTGAAGGTCATAAACCAGAGAAAATCTGATTTTATCTCAGCCGTTTCGCATGAGCTCCGTACTCCCCTGACCTCTATAAGGGAAGGGGTTCTGCAGGTATTGGATGGGACCCTGGGAAAGATTAATGGCGAGCAGAAGGATTTTCTCGGTACGGCCCTTGAAGATATTGACAGGCTGAAGAATATAGCAAATACGCTCCTCGATATATCTAAGATAGATGCCGGCAGGATAGAGCTTAAGAAGACTTTAGTAGATATGCGTGATATTATCAGGATGGTTTCGGTCGAGTTCAAGAGTATGGCAAGGGTAAGGGGGGTAACTCTGGATAATGTGCTTACCGACGACACTGCGGATATCTTTATCGATAAGGAGAGGATTATAGAGGTCTTATCAAATCTTATATCTAACGCATGTAAGTTTACGCGCAGGGGCGGAAAGATTACAATAAGGCTTACAAATAGTAAAGACAAAATAGAGATAGCCGTAGAGGATACCGGCATAGGGATAGCCAAGACTAACATCCCGAAACTCTTTGATAGGTTTGAGCAATTCGGCCGGGCCGTTATAGATAAAGAGAAAGGCACAGGTCTTGGCCTCGCCATATCTAAAGGTATTGTTGATATGCACAGGGGGAGGATATGGGTCGAGTCGGCATTAGGCAAGGGCAGCGCTTTTAAATTTTCTTTACCGAAGTTAAACAGCGAATCAATCTTTAAAGAGTATATATCTGGAGGCATTAAGGAAGCGGTGAATAAAGAGACGGGCCTCTCTGTAGTGGTGTTGAAGATAGAAGATCATGATTATTTAAAGAAGGGCATGGGTGATATAAAGGTGATGACCATCCTAAAAGGGCTGGAGGACAGCCTCAAGGTCATACTGCGCGGGGATACTGACGTATTCCTAAGACATACAGGCGAGTGCGTAGTGCTCTTATTCGGTACAAATAGAGAAGGTGCGATGGTAGTCAAGAATAAGATATCAGCTGCCGCAAGAAGGTACCTCGATGAGATCCAGAAAGAGCACAACGTGAATTTTAGAATCAGCCTGGGTGTATCTACTTATCCGGAGGAAGCCAAGACAAGCGATGGCCTGCTCTTAAAGGCACGTGTTAAGCTGGAGGACATGTATTTAGGTCCGGAGCGAAGGAGATATCTTCGACGTATCTGCAAACTTGACATTAAATCTACTGATAAAAAAGGCGGAGAGATGCAGACTGTGGACATAAGCGAGGGAGGGGTCTGCATATTCCTTGATCGATCTATTAAGAGAGACCAGGAGAGCGAGTTTGTCTTCGAGCTTCCCAAAGAGAAGACTATAAAGGTAAGGGGAAGAATGGCGTGGATAAGGAAGGATAAAGAGACCAATAAATATAGGGCCGGGTTTGAGTTTCTAAATATTAAGGATAAAGATAGATTGGCCATCAGGAAATTCATAGAGACAGGAGCTTATGGGCATAGGTAAAAAGATCCTTATAGCGGATGATGAGCAGAATATACTCAAAGTTGTAGAGTCGAGGCTCAAGAGCAAGGGCTACGATGTTATTACTGCCAGCAATGGCCGGGAAGCGCTTGACCTGGCACGTAATGAAGAGCCGGATCTCATTATACTGGATATCATGCTTCCCAAGATAGATGGTTACAAGATCTGTGCACTATTGAAAGCTGATGCCAGATATGTTATGATTCCTGTAATATTATTCAGCGCAAAGGCGAGGGAAGAAGACTTTAAGCTTGGCAAAGAAGTGAAAGCCGATGCATATATCACTAAGCCATTTGAACCCAGTGTGCTGTTGGGTAAAGTAAGAGAACTTTTAAAGGAGTGACCATGGCAAGAAAGATTAAGAAATCTCTGGGCGATAGCCTGGTGGATGAGGGGATCATAACCAAGGAGCAGCTTACAGCGGCAAGGCGAGAAGAGAAGAAGACCGGCCTGCGATTAAGGACGATCCTCGTCAATATGGGGCTCTTGACAGAAGAGGACCTCGTCCTCTTTTTGAGTAATAAGCTCGGGATGCCCCGTATAGAACTTGGCAATTATATCATAGATCCTAAAATACTTGAGCTGGTCCCGGAACAGCTGGCGAGAAAACATCAACTCGTGCCGGTTCTAAAGATAGGAAACCGCCTCACATGCGCCATGGTTGACCCGTGGAATGTCTTTGCCCTTGACGAGATAAGGATGAAGACGAACCTTATCCTTGAACCCTCTGTTGCCACGGAGACCGAGATAAACAGGGCGCTAAACGAGCATTATGGCGCCAAGGGCAGCATGGAAGACATAATAAAGAGTATAGAAGATGAGCAGCCAGAGAAGGGTGATGCGGGGGGTATGAGTTTTAAATCTCTCGAGGGGATGGCAGAGGAACCGGCTGTCGTTAAACTCGTGAATATGATTATAATGAAGGCTGCAAAGGAGGGCTCAAGTGATATTCATATAGAGCCCGAAGAGATGGCACTAAAGACGAGATTCAGGGTAGACGGAATGCTCCATGAAGAGGCCGCTCCGCCCAAGCATCTCCAGTCTGCCATTATCTCAAGGATAAAGATAATGGCAAATCTCGATATCTCCGAAAGGAGGGTGCCGCAGGATGGCAGGTTCGATGTTAACATAGCCGGAAAGAAGATAGATATAAGGGTCTCTACAGTGCCTACAATATATGGAGAGAATATCGTGATGCGTCTTTTGGATGTATCGAGTACCCTCCTGACGCTTAAGGATATGGGTTTTACGAAAGATATTCTGGTTAACTATGAAAAGCTGATCAAGCGTCCGCACGGAATCGTCCTCGTTACAGGGCCTACTGGAAGCGGGAAGACGACCACGCTTTATGCATCGCTAGATAAGATCAATACGGTTGAAAAGAACATAATAACCATAGAGGACCCGGTAGAATACAGGCTCGCGGGTGTAAGGCAGATCCAGGTAAATGCCAAGGTCGATCTTACCTTTGCCAACGGTCTTCGTTCTATATTGAGGCAGGATCCCGATGTTATAATGGTGGGCGAAATAAGAGACCACGAAACAGCGGAGATTGCCATCCATGCTGCCCTTACAGGACACCTCGTATTTTCAACACTGCACACCAACGATGCGCCCGGTGCTGTTGCAAGACTGATCGACATGGGGACCGAGCCATTTCTCGTATCATCTTCTATTGCAGGCGTGCTTGCACAGAGACTTGTGCGCAAGATATGTCCGAATTGTAAGACCGAGCATACCCCCACAAAGGAGGCCCTTAAAGATGTAGGCTTCGACGGCAATGAGAAGATAAAGTTTTATAGCGGCAAAGGGTGTTCGAAATGCTCAAATCTCGGCTACAAGGGCAGGATAGGTATATTTGAACTGCTCTTACTGGATGATAAGATAAGAAACCTCATCATAGCCAAGGCCCCGGTAGATGAGATAAGGAATGCAGCGAGGGCGTCCGGCATGCATACCTTACTTGAGAACGGCATGGATAAGATAAGGGAAGGTGCTACCACAGTCGAAGAAGTTCTTAGGGTAACTCAGGAGGAGTAGATGCCTACATACGTATATAAAGCAAGAGACGGGATGGGTAAGGCTGTCCAGGGTAAAATGGATGCCTCTAATAAATCAGAGGTTATCGAAAGACTTAACAGGATGAGCTATATGGCTACTGCAGTCAATGAGCCTTCATCAGGGACGGACCTAAATACAATATTAGACAGACTTAAGAGGGTCAGCAGCGACGATATGCTCCTCTTTTATATACAATTCGCAAACCTGATAAATGCCGGCCTTACTATCCTTACAAGCCTCAGGACTCTCATAGGCCAGGCAGAGAAGAGAGTGCTGAAGGAGACAGTAAGGGATATTACGCTTAGTGTAGAGAGCGGCGAAAGCCTATCTAAATCCTTTGCCGGACACCCCGGCATCTTTCCCAAGATTTTTGTAAATATGATAAAGGCGGGGGAGGCGAGCGGAAAACTCGATAACGTTCTTCTTAAGTATGCTGAGTTCTATGAGCGTCAGGAAGATTTAAAACAGAAGATCAAAGGGGCTTTGATATATCCCATGATACTCTTATTTGCAGGGACGGCGGTAACACTCTTTATAGTTACCTTTGTCATCCCGCAGTTTGCCCAGATATACATCGAAGCCGGAGTGAAGCTACCCCTTCCTACGCAGATTGTATACAATACCGGAATTGCTATAAAGAGTTACTGGTATCTTTTCATAGCTGTAGTAGTAGCAATAGTGCTCGGAATAAAATTTTTATTAATGACAGAGAAAGGCTCTTACATATATGATAAAGTAATACTTAGGATCCCTATTGTCGGCATTCTTCAGCGCAAGGTCGCTATAGCTAGGTTCTCAAGGACCCTTGCTACTTTAATCGGAAGCGGCGTCCCTATACTGCAATCGCTTGAAATTACCAGGGATGTTATGGGGAATAGAGTCTTAGCAGATGTGATAGACAATGTTAGGAGCTGTGTAGAGAGGGGTGAAAAGATGGCCGAGCCTCTTAAGGTAAGCGGTGAGTTTACCCCGGATCTTGTACAAATGGTAGCTATAGGCGAAGATTCAGGTAAGCTCGAAGAGATGCTCGGCAAGGTTGCTGATTTTTACGACAGGGCCACAGCTTATGCTGTAAAGAAGCTCACCACATTTATAGAACCATTCTTTTTAGTGATAATGGGTATAATGATAGGCTTCATAATGGCATCGATGCTTATGCCTATGTTTGATATGATCAAGACCCTGAGACACTAATTTGCTATTTTTTATATATTATGGTATTATTAACTAAATGGCGCAAAATATACTATAGGAGGATGATAAGATGAAGAGAGGTTTTACGATTTTGGAGCTTTTGATAGTTATAGCGGTAATAGCCATTCTCGTAGGCATTGCGCTTCCAAGATTCAGGGGTATGCGCGAAGAAGGTTACGTCGCGCAGGCAAAGGGTGAACTGCGAACGCTGCAGACAGCTACGGAGAGTTATTTCATCCATAACAGTTCATATCCGAGTGCCGGTGCAACATGGCAAACTGCCTTGACCGGTGCCAGCCCTACTATCATCGGAACGGCCCTGACGGACCCGTTTTCCAATGCCGGCGCACAATATCTGATAGCGCTTTCAGATAATGGCGATCACTATATTATCTACTCTATAGGGCCAGGCGCTAACGGAAGTGCCGTAATATCCGATACGGGCGCTGTAACTGAGACGAATGGCACAAGCTGCGTATTTGTTTCCGGCTCAACCAGAGATACGACCGGTCCGTAAGCAATTCAATGAAAAAAGGTTTTACTCTATTAGAAGTTCTTATCGCTATAATTATAGTGGTCGTAGGTGTAACGGCCATTACATGGGCATTCAGCAAGGGAATATATCTTACCACTGATATTGAAAACGTAGAAGGAGCTTTAAACACTGCCCAGTTAAAACTTGAAGAGGTCTTTGCCGAACTTAAGGATATGGATTTGACAGTCCTTTCTCCCGGAAATGCAAATAATTATGAGAGCAGGAAGAGCGAGACTATATCAGTTTATACTGTAAGTGTAGATTTACACCAGTCTGACCTTGATTTGACGGCAAGTCAGAATCTTATGCAGGTTGACGTAACAGTTACATGGGATGTTAAAGGCGGGGAGGCAAGCACTGTCTTTACGACATTAGTGGCGGATTATTAGTGTGAAGAAGGGATTTACCATACTCGAAGTTATGATAGTGCTTATCTTGTTCGCCATACTGGTGGCGGTTATCGTCTTCGTGTTTCGCACTATCTTGATCACCTGGTCCAGCCAGGAGACGAGGGCGGGTGTCGATATAAACCTCGACTTTACCGTAGAAAATATGGTAAGGGAGTTGAGAGAGTCCGAAGTGATCGGCTATGCAAACGACAATGAGCTAAGATTTACTCAAGGGCTCAATGACGACACCGAATATTATATCTATTATTTTTACAACTCATCAGATACATATCCTCCGGACTTTAGCCAGGATACATACGAGTTAAGAAAGACTACATTAAGCGGCGTAAGCGGCCAAGATTTAACGACAGGGACATTTGATTACGGCGACGGAGAGATTGTCATAATCGATACAATATCGCCTAACGCACCTGTTACGCCGTCAGCATTATCATTTAGAGTGCCCGAAGCCTTCTATTATGCCATCCATGCCGGCAATCTCTATACTGAGCATGATATCGATTTCCAAAACTCCGACGGAACTATTACCGGCGATATAAGCGCCTCTGATAAAGTAAATCAGGAAGGCGGCATGACGATAACAGGAGATATAGATGAGACAAATGACTCCAATACGACCCTGCCTTATGCGGCAATCTCATATTATGAGAGCGTAGCCGACACCACAACGGATGCAAATATGACATTTACTGCAGGCGGCTCACCCTATAGCGGCATTTATTATATAGATGCTGATGCCATAATTGAAAGTAATGTAACTATCAACGGTTCGGTTATCGTAACCGGAAGTATAAATCTGCAAAACTCAGATACCGTTGTTATAAACCCTACATATCCGTATCCAAGCCTTGTTGCGGGGAGTGCAATAAACGCACGGAATATGCAGAACAGTGTTATAGGAAATTCGCTCAAAGGCGGCCTGATCTATGCGAAGACCAGCATAGACTTGAGCCAGAATGATACCAATACATTTTACGGGACGATAGTAGCAGGCGGTAATATCGATTTAACCGATTGTACCAATATCGCTATTGCCTACGATTCTGATATACAATCTGTTTCACCACCGTATTTTTATTATTCTACAATAACCATAGATCTTTATGTCGAAAGAGGGGATGAGAAGATAGGAGCAAGCACGCAGGTAAGGACTAGGTTATGACTCTGGGCATGATATCTAAAGAGAGAGGCGTTGTTCTGATATTTACGTTTATTATCATGATTACCCTCGTCTCCTTTACTGTTTTTTTCTTATTTATGACCTCTACCCAGTTAAGGCGGGCAGCATTCGATAAGCAGGGTTCTCAGGCTCTATGGATAGCGGAAGGGGGTCTGCAGAAATACATATACAATCTCAGCAACGGAACTTATAGCAGCAGTAATCACCCGCCACTTGCTGAGAGCCTTTCGGTCGGAGGTTCCGCGATCGGCAATTATTCAGTGACATCTGATTATGATGCCGGAACGAGCACTTTTACTGTTACATCTACCGGAACAGTAGAACGAGTAAGCAGGCAGGTAGAGCAGCAGGTAGCGGTCGTAACATTAGCGGCAGTCCTGGATCGCGCTATACATTCTGACGGAAGTATACT
>JABMRJ010000007.1 GCA_013202745.1 Candidatus Omnitrophota bacterium | reverse complement strand
TTTTTTGCGGCATCAAAGGCCTTGTTTAATAGGTCTTGATCCTCTTGGTTATCCTTCTTTATGCCATATAGATATTGGCCTAAGTAATATTCTGTTTTACTTCTATTATATAATTCCTCTACATCAACCCCTTCGACCCTCTCTTTTATCCTGCCTATTACCTCATCATCTATGCTTAATCTGGCGCTGCCAGAGATAAGGCCGTCCTCTAATATCTGCCATAAGAAAGGATATTGAGGTTCAGGCCTCTCTTCACCAGGCGTTTCTTCAACCGGAACAGGCCTTTTTAGTTGTGATAAGAACTGCTGAAACCAGTCTAGGGGAGTCGGTTTTCTGTATGATCTTATCGTCTCTTGCCAAATGTGATAGAGTGATTCACAAGCAGTAAGCGATTCTTTTCGCTCTTGTTCTTGTTCGGCTCGTATAGTCTTAACTATTAAGTATCTGTATAGCTTGGGCAGGAATAACTTATAGCCTCGCAGCGTTTCCAATAAAACATCTCTGGCATCCCCTTCTATATTAAGCCTCTCTTTTATTTTTTCTGTCGCGTCTAGGATGGGTATGCCGCTAGTTCCGGTCTTATTTTGAAATTCCTCTGTCTTCGATGATAAATTCTGTCTTATCACCATTTCTTGCTGTGGCAACGGAAAGGGGCTTTCGTTAATAACATCGCCTATTCTGTTGAATAGCGAGAAGGCGTGATCGTCTGGAAGTTTATTATTTATATCCCAAACTGTGTAATATGTATTTTCAACTATTGTTAAGTCAGGGGCGAGTTCATGGAGAAGTTTCCCTGTAAAATCTGCCCTGCGAGTATCTATGGCACTGTCTATCCTCTGAATAATATCCTGTACATATTCGTCAACATCGATAAATAGCTGTAGCGACACTAACAGTTCATCTATATTAATATCGCTTGTATTAGGTATAACCTTTACGGCCTCTTTTATTTGTTGTGGTTCGTAATTCAGAATGGAAAGATACCAATTGCATGTACTAAAATGTTTCTTTATGTCACCCCTCGCCTCCTCCATCTTCTCCTTATTCTCGGGTAAATGGTCTCTCTTTTCTATTATCTCGCCAAGGATTTGGTATGCCTCTACTAGATTAGCGGCAATGGCAAGGCGTCTTCCCATATCGGCTTCGTTCCATTCCTGAATATAAAGGGTGGTTTTATCTTTGAGGCCATTCAGCATTATTGGTATGACTGGACTCTTTGTGGTCAGTTGCAACATGGAAAGGATCCTATTTACTTCTGGATCCTCTGTCTGGGGCACTCTAAAGAGCTCTAAGCCTTCGAGCAGCATCGGCTGGCCGGCCATAAATGTCTCGATAGCGGTCCCTTCTTCGTTCCACAACCCTGCCTCTTTAAAGGCCTTGATTACTACGGGGTGATATTCCTCTGAAATATTATAAGAGCGTAAGAAATTAGTAAGAATAAAGTTGTCCAGATTTTCTGCTGCCGACTCATAATAACTGCGGACGGTCTTTACAAAGTCCTTTGTAGCGCTCAATCCGGGCGCACGTGGTAATGCCTGCGGGTTATCTTTGGCAATCTGGCGCAATTTGATTATAACCTCCATCAATCCCTTCCACACGCCGGTCTCTTCACCCTTATGCCCTATAAAATATGTATTCAGCATTCGGCCTGATGTCTTAAATAATATATCTACCTCTTCTTCAGGCGGCGGGAAATTGAAACTCCAGATTGTGCGCCGTTCCAAATATTCAGGTGAGAAGGCATAGACAGATGTCTGTCTTCCGGGCGGATTTATGGTATCTATAGTGCCGAAACCGGGTCCAGCGTGATGTTCTTTTCCATCAGGCGTCATAAAACGCTTGTTCTGGCTTACATCGCTCGATATGGAAAGAAGTCTCGGATTGGCCTGGTTCGTCTCTTCACATCGGACAATCTTACCCCTCTGGGCAGGGTCGCTGTCGACTTTATCTCTGTCTCCAAAACCTGTAATTAAAGGCCGTGCTGTCCAGCCGGTTCTGGCCTTTTTTATATGTCTTCTTACCGTTACATCCTCTGGCTGAGTCCCTCTCTGAAATGTAACCGATAACATATCAGGGCCGCAAAGTAGTCTTATAATCCTCTCTGAGAACCAACTCTTCCCTGTATCAGGCAATCCTACAAAGATAAAATCTCTACCGAATTCATCCTTGTGTAGAGGCATGCGGTCCTGCAGCACCTCATAGGTACGAAGGGCGATGCTTGGGGATTCGAATAATTCTCTTGTCATGCCGTCAAGCCGGCCCCGTGCATCAGGGTGAAGCTGGATCTCTACCGGATCCCATTCGACTGTCATTTGCTCGTCTCTCTCGTTTATAAATGTGGTGGGCTTTGGTTTTATCTTCAATATCTTAATCGTCCTGCCGTCGACCTGTGTACTTTCTATGCTTACATCATCCAACGTAACTGAAGGGGTGATTTCTTTACCTTCCTTATCTTTCACATTTTCAAATATACTCTTAAAGAGCGTCTCAACGGTATCCCAGTGGCCGGGCGGCGATACCTCTGCATCGAAATTGAAGATTCTTCTTATGATAGACCATGGTCTATACCTACGATACGAAGGGAATGCTGTTAAATCTACGGCCATATTTACTAAAAGCCTGGGCGATGGAGCGCGGCACATCATCTGCGCTTTTTGGAACTTAGGTCTAAAGTTTGCCCGTTTTATCGGATCGGTAAGGAGGGTCCAGTCATTAAATATGGCCTGAATCTGCTCATTGTCATAACCGGCGTATTGGAGCCTCAGCATATCTGCTATTCTTATTAAATTTCTAAATATGGTCTCGAGTTCCGCTTTCTCTTGTCTTGTAATCCGCCTGCCCCTGAAGGCGTAGAATTTCAAGATCTCCAACTCCTCTGCCGGCGGCTGCCAGGTTACATGTACTGTCTTCATGCGCCTCTCTTCCGCATCGTCAAAAAGAATAATATCGTGAACGCCCGGCGGGTTTCCGGCCACAACAACCCTGGCATGGGGATGCATCGGATAACGTCTATCCTCACGCACATATACCCTTGACTGAAATTCATCTTGGAGTCCTTTGCGGACATGCTGTTTTACTTTGTTAAACTCATCGATGAATACTACCCATCCGAACTCACTGCCTACATTCAATGGTGAATACCTTTGGCCGGTGGAAAGGAGCTCTCCGTCTTCGCTTATTGTAGTGTAGAAATTAAAGTCTTCCTTATTCATCCCGGCATGTGCACTCATCTGGGCTAAGTGTCTATTCATCAAACGACAGGCAAACTTCATAAGCTCGCCCTTACCCACACCGCCTTCTCCCTCAAGATTGAGTACCTTTATCTCCTCGACCTCTTCTTTATAGGTAAGGTCGTATTCAAGATTATATTCATTCTGTCGGCGCCTATAGATTCCAACCCTGTCCTTGGGGCCGTCTCCTGTATAAAATACATATACAAACCCCTGGGTGTCGACACTGATAGAATTCGGCATGCCCGATTCTTCATCCAGCTCTCCTACGGGTCTATAGGAAGCGCCATCTTGAATAAAGAGTCTCTTTCTGTTTACAAGTTTAAATTTCTTATCCGAAGAATAAAAGACCCCTTTCTCATCCACGGCCTCTTCCCAGAAGGTCTCTTTTCTGTCTACATACATTAAGAGCTCTTCTTTTACCGAATCCCATATTTGCATTCCCCCATCAATCTTCTTCATAAAGATCTTCCCATCATGTGAAACAGAGGTATAGTGCTTATACCTGTTAGGATAAAGCGATTGGAGTATCTCTACTAATAATCTCTCATTGGTAGGCGTATATGGAAATGGCTCATCCGGAATGAGCTCGCCGCCCGGTCCCATCTCTATCTCCACGTCGACTACGCCCTTTTTATTTTTATGTATAAGGTATCTTCTGTCGCCTGCATGACGTATATAAAAATCGAATCGCTCATCGATATCCGGATATGGTTCGTCTGCTATCTCCGGGGCCTCCGGGGTGGACTGTAAAAACAGCCTTCCTACCTCATCCCCAAATCTTGCGGCAAGGGCAAATAGGCCCGATATCGGAAGTAAAGGGGCTATGGAAAGCAGGAAACCCTTCCATAAAGGTCTTCCTGCCGGAGATAGTATACGCTTGGCCTTCTCCATTATATCTTCACCTAGCTTATTCAGGCGATTGAAATCGAGTATTACAGCCTCGTTCTCGCCAAAGATGTTACGCATGAAACTATGGTTCTCTTCATCGCCAACAGCGCCGGCCAGAACAGGGAACTTATCCTGCTTCATACGTGTAATAAGCCCCTGCATCGGTTTGGTGAAACTTCCGAAATTTCCGTCGCCTATCCATAGGCCGAAGATGTGCATATTGGCGGGTTTATCTTTCATCCCCCTCTGGTACATCTTTGCCAACGCCTCGGCATCGTTACTAGAGGCGCCTTGGACAGGGCGGATATTCCTTAGTATGTCCCATACCTTAGCGGGTATTCCGGCAAGCTGGATATTTCTTGACTCTTCATAGCTCAATAAAACCTCTGCTTCTTTATCGAGAAAATTGTTAAAATGAAAGACCTCGAGTTCAAGCAAAATACCATAGGTCCTAAGTTCTATAATAAGAGGCAAGAAGGCCTCAAGCGCCATAAACAAAGCCGCCCGTGCGGCTTGAATCCTCTTGTTATCGTTATAGCCCATACTCTGGCTGGTATCTATTCCAATAGATATCCTCATGCCAAACGGCACGAGTTCGGTCTTCCTTGAAAACCCTCCGTCTCCGGTTATGGCCGCGACTGGATCTGTAAGCTTTATTCCCTCTGCATAACCACTCTCTTCGGCTTCCATATCTTCCGGTACTAAAAGCTTCCTAAATTCTCTTTTGAATTTATCTATTTGAGAAGCTATCTTCCTCTTGAATTCGGTATATTCTGCCAATTCTTGTGCGCTCAATCCAGTGGTGGATTCGGTCCTTCTATCTTCTGTCTCTTTTACCTTTTTTAATAACTCGTCCACATCTACCTCTATCGGTAATGGAGGTGACACCGGCGTTTTCAAACCTTCGTCTTCTTGCCCGGCAGGCTTAAAAGCGGGCTCCTTCTTTAAAGCTTCAATTAAATCCTGAAGCCCTTTTATTGGCTCCGGTGCAATAGAAGGGGCCGCCTTCTCTGTAATCGCTGGGGCACCGCTTTTTTCTGACGGCTTTGTCTTTTCTTCACCTTTTGAAACACTTGGCTTAGCCTTTGGCTCGCCCCTTTTATCCTGAACCATCTTCCCGACCTCATTCAAAAGCCCTCTTATCCCTTGAGCAATCTCCGAAATATCCTCGGCCCTATCAGTAACATCATCTGCGCTTTCGCTTACCCTTCCGGCATAGCCGCTTACCGTCTCTGTCTCTCCCCCTCCTTCAACGGCACCCTTCAGCGCATCAACTTTTTTCTTTAACTCTAATACCCGGCGCTCGAGTTCTTGAATCTTATCCAGAATCTCCTGGCCTTTTTGGTCCAATCCTTGCGTATGCCCTGCAACGCCCTCCATCTGATCCGATGAACGGGGATCTGTAAGACTCGCTTGTGCGCTATTCTTTGAAGCCTGGGCCTGGCTTGCAAAATCAGTCCCTGTATTCCTTAATCTATGCGCATTATCCTCCAAAACTTCTGCTTTATTAGAGAGCTCCTGCGCTTCTTTTTTTAGATCCTTTCCTGTACCTGAAGCGGCGCCTATCTCTCTTCCTCCTTCAGAAATATCGCCCGCACCTTTCGATATCCCTTTTGCCTGGCTTTGAATATCGTCTATCTCCTCTTCAAGCCGGCCGAGCATGCCCTCAAGTTCTTCCAATTGCTTCTTTAGATCTGGCTTTTCACCCTCACCGCTTATACCACCAATCCCGGCCCCCGGGGTCGGGATTGAAATACCTTTTGCGCCTTCTTGCGGCTGCGGCATCTCTCTCCCGCCTGAAGTTAGACCTGACATAAAGCCTTGTAATGCCTGTTGCATCATCTTTTCCACCGCCTGATGTATGGCATCTTTTACCTCCTGAGGAAGTCGATTCCACTCTGCTTCTATAGCTTCCTGCTCCTCAGGCGGCAGGGCTTCCCAGCTTCCAGGCCATTCCTTCTCTTTCTGCATCCTTTCGAATACCCTTCTGCGTATCTCATCCTGTTGGGCTTTATTGTAAAGCACTCTATACTCGGGCCATATTACATCTAATGCATGCCTTCTAACATCTTCAAGGGGCATATTTTCGGTATTAAATACGGTCGCCCATGCCCCTTGCGTTCTTAAAACCGCCTTCTTTACATCATTATTGGCTAGCCTCCTATCATCCGGATCCACATGCGCATATACCCAGCGATATAGGAATGTATCGAGATACTGAAGGTGTAGGGGTAAACCGGCTAAGACGGTTCTTGCAACCTCATCATCTCCCGGTCTATAGCGCTCTTCATATATCAGCCTTATCCATCGGGCTGCGCCGGTAGCTCCGGCAAGATCTCCAAATTCCTCTATATTTAATAAATTCTCCGAGAAACCATCTCTTAATACCTGCGGCGTCTCTAAGACCTGCCACATAATCGCCAGTAAGGCCTTCTCTTCTTCAGGCATATCGACGCTTTTGCTCACATCATTCCAGTGGCTGCATCGGGCCCGATATATCGACTGAAATAGATGGCCGAAGGCCCTGTCCATCGCCTTGTCCTTTCTTGTATCGTCGTTCGGACCGTCATAATCTCTCGGATATAAGTCTGTCGGGACATAGGTCTGGACACCCAGCCTTTCCGATACCGGGGTATATCTCCATACACCCAGCCCTCCGGCGGTCTCTACCGGCTGCATATTAACATCATGCCCCAAGCTAAATTTTGTGTAATCCTTAAGTCGCGGTAGAAGGGTCTGCTCTGCCCATCGCTTCTCGTAGCCCGTGGGCGGCCTAAATCTAGCATAAAGGGCCTCAAAGAATCTCTTAAGGGTCTTAAGGGGCGCTATTTGATTCTGGCTTCGATTCTCCGCCATAATACCTGCGAACATTACCCCGACTTCGCGATCCATCATTTCATCATAGGCTAGTCTCGCTAAAGGTATGCCCTTTCTTCTATATACCTCTCTTACCCTCTCTTCGAGAAATTTTATATTCACATAGAAACCTTCTTCCCATGAGGCCTTTGGCTCGATCAAGAATGAGGTATGTCCTTCTTTAAATACGGACTTTCCTTCATTATATAAATCCATAATCGCGGGTGAACCTATCTCCTTCGCATACTCTCCCAGATTCTCACCGCCGGCCTGATCGGCAATTTCAAGAACCTGTACTGCGGTAGTGACGAATTCAAAACCCGGAGGTATTAGAATAACGTTATGGAAGGCTAGATAATGTATCAGTTCATGCTTAAGAGAAAATCTCCATATGATAGGGTCATCAATTTTCGGGAAGCAAACTTTCTTGGTCAGAGGGTCAAAAAAGCCTCCGGCTGTTGCCAACCTAGGCAAGTCCTCTGCAATTCTTCCAAACATAATTTCTGGCCATGCTTCCCCAAGTTCCTGCGGAATCTCCTCAGGTAAGAATATCTCCATGCGCCACGGCACTATGTCGGAAAGTATCTTGGCGGCCCACTCTTTTCTTTCGGTTTCGTCGTCAAACACTTCTCCTACTACCTCGCCCACTATCTTCTCTATTAAACTCTGCTCTTCATCTGTAAAGTCGGGGGTAAGCATGCGCTGTATTTCCACAGGATTAGCCAATAAGAAGTCCGGAAGGCCCTTTTCTTCTTTAATCTCGGTATAAAGCCCTGCCATGACTTCAAAGGAAAGATCTTTTATAAGAGGGTATATATTACCCATAAGATCCAATAATTTTCTCCTCTTCTCTCTATAACCATCCCGGTTATCAGACTGAACCTCATCTATCATTCCAAGCTTAAGCCTCATATATTCTTCGATGGCGCTTTTTATCTCGGGTGAAATCAGTGAATCGCTAGACTCCGGCGCCATAAACATAACCCCGCCTAATGCTGCACCGATTACTGCGATTACATGGGAAGGTATAGTTGCTCCTGAAGCTGCGAGGATGGCATAAATTATGGAGCCGAAGGCAAGCATGGGTAAGAATGACGTGATCATCTCCTCTAAATTCGCCATATGGTGGGCTTTTGTTGCTATGCTAAACGCTGTCAATGCAAAGACGTAGGCGAGTATCGCACCCGGGAAGGCGTGTATTAATGAAAGTGTTGCTATTGTAAGAGCGGCGTTCATAGAGGCGATTGCCAATACAGACACAGGCGGCGCGTTCGGCATGCCCTCAATAGTAAATATGTGTAAGAATGCAAAGCTGCCCCATGTAATTACGCTGGCCCAGACACTCCCTAAACCCGGCACAAATATAAGCCCTACATTAATACCCCAGAATATAATCTGCTCAATCCCTGCCTGCCATTTTAAGTTAATACCCATCTTCGTAAGCGCCCAGCTTAAGGCCGATATCATGCCTGCGCCGGTTGCCGGCTTGGCGTCTGAATCTTCTCGGGGGGCAAAGATTAAGCCTCTTAACGTCTTGGGCAAGGCAGGGTCTTCATCGGGTTTATGATTCGGCAAGCTAATCATTACCTTTAAGACCTCGGCGAAGCCCGTCTCATCTTCTAGATCGCCTAAAACCATATGATATTCTATAAAGGCGTCTCTGTTTCTTTGTTCGGCCCTGTCATCAAAATCCCTTTCATCGTCCCCGGGAACTGGAGGGGGTTTCTGTGAAAGATAGATACATATGCTCTCTTTCTTTTTTCTCATAACATTTTCGGGAAACTCAAAGATATAGGCAATCCTATATGCCAGAGGATATTCTCCCCATGCCCCGTGATAGCAAATCCTCAATATCGGTTTTACTATATCGTATTCTTCCAATAATTGAACCAGCGATTCACGAACTACATCTTGAACAGTTCCATGTGTGCCTCGAGGGTCAATATCGTCAGAGATAAATAAAACCAAAGGTTCCAGAATGTCAGACTTATCGATGACTTCGGTAATAGCATTAAATGCGTCTTCTGTAATACCGTTTAGCTGAGCCTTTAGCTTTGACTGACCCCATATCTCTTTGTAGCTAAATCCTTCATAGACCATATCTATAATCTTACAGCCGGTCTTTAGTAGATCTTTCATCTGAGTTATAGGGCTTTCCACTTTTTCTAAAACCTCTATCATCTTTTCATGTCTAGGACTTATCCGTTGCGGATCAACTTCTGGTTGAGATTGCCTCTTGACCAACCAATCTCTAAATATCCAGGTTAATGCCGTCCTTGTTATAGAAAAATCTCTGTGGGTTGGGTCAAGTTTGCGCACGCCTTGAGTAAGATAGAATGGCAGATCCAAAAGATAACTTTGATTCGGGTCTATTCCCAAGGACTCAGCGGCCCTGATATCTTCCCTCCGCCGAATTTCTTTCTTTTGATCCCAGAGGCGATCCCATAAAAGGGCCTTTTCTTTCTCTGTCAAAGGTTCTCTTCTTATATCTTCTCGGAAGGCCTCCAATTCTCCTTCCAAATCAAGTCCGCTAAGCCAGCCCTCGCCAAATAAAGCTTCATAAGCACCGTATCCTTCATATATCCTCTGAATCCTTGAGGTATCATTTAAGGGTTTGCCCTTTAATCGCTCCGCTGGTTTAAATTTGTCTGACGATATATTCTCTCCCTCATAGATTAATTTTATTACATCCCCCCTAATTAAATGCCCCCTGGCAACGACTAAACAATCTTCCAACCAGACAGCGGTATAACCGTTTGTGGCGGTAAGGATGGTGGTGCGATTGCCTCTCGAAGGATCATCAGCACCAAGTTCGGTTAGCTTAAACAATAAGCCGCTTATGCATATTGCTACATCGTCGCTATGGGGTTGAGTAGCGCTTATGTCTGTATTGCGGAGGAGGTAATCATCCCTTATGCTCTTTTTTCTCAAATCAGATGCAAAATCTTGTAACCATCTCTCTAATCTTTCAGCTATATCAGGTCGGGTTAGAGGGCCTCCTAAATGCATCTCCAAAAGGCCCTTTAGGCGCTCGTCTTCCGATATTAAAGCAGCGTCTAACTCTAACAGAGGGACCCTTTTCTCTAGAGAGAGTTTAAACAAGGCGTCATTGATCTCCTCTTCTATGCCGAACTTAAAAGGATTAGGCTCAACCAATTTAGCTGCCTCTGGGTCAAGAAGCATAACCGCATCTTGATGTAATCTCAAAATAGAGGCGGGCAGTTCAGGGGTAACATCCTTCTTTAAATCACTCGAAACTGAGTATCCTACCACATCTGTCTTATCGGTCCCGTAGGCTATCAACACTATTCTCTGCGCACCCATTATAGTAGCTATGCCGGCTGTTACAGCAAAATCAGGCATATAAGACTTGCCTCCAAAATCATTAGCATTGGCGCTCTTTGTCTCATCAGAAAGTCTCACCTTATATACAGGGGTAAAAAAGAAACAGGCCAATTTCTTAAACTCTTCTACAGTAAGCGGAAACTCTGTGGGCATAGATTGACTATCTCCAAATTCTCTCATCAATCTCAGATTATGTTCGCGCACCAGTTTCTCTACAAACTCAGGATTCCTCTGACAGAATTCATCCACTGCTTCCGGCAAATCCGGCGAGGTAAAATCTTTCTTCAGTATTCTTACAACAAAATCTCTTATTAATTCATAGGTTGGTCCTTCTAAGGCCTCATTAAAACCGATATGTCCGCCTGTTCCAGAAAATACCCTTTTGGTATATCTCCTACCCCCTATTGTGGCATGAACACCCTTCCCATAATTTCCTTTGCCCACCCCTAAAAACTGAAGGTCCAGCCCTTCACCATTAGTACGGAGCCTGATCAGCCCTTCGTACCATTCCATAAATAGCCGCAGGTCTTCCTCATTCTGAGGCGCTGCAGGTATAAAGGCGTTGGGATTTTCTCCTTCGTTAATAATAACTACCTCTCTTTTGCCATCCACAACTCTTACATCCGTAAGGGCGATTCTGGGACGGTTATACTCGGGAGATATCTTGCTGAAGAAGTTTTCCCACATGTACCAACGATAACCCCTCTTGAACCCCATTTCCGGCGCAGGATAATATTCATCCAAATTAAAGAAGCAGGGCTTACGCATATCCAATTGAAAATCTGCTATATATCTTAACCAAACCTTATATAGAGAAAGCATGGTGCTGCCCGTGGCTAGGCCGATATTAGCATCGGGTTTTCTTATTAATAACGCTGTAGCTGTGCGCGCCCCTCTCACGGCCGCTTCATGTGGATTACCGTATATTTGAACAGGAATTTTCAGGTTTGGCTTTTGGGCAAATTTAATCTGAGTAGAGATAAATAAGTATCTGTAGGTCAAGACAAGCTGGGAATAGGCACGCATGCTATCGCCTATCCTTCCTGAAGAAATAGAGATATCCTTAAAAATGGCCTGGCGGGCTAAATTATGAAATTCATCGCGATAATGCTGGGCAAGGCGTCTTTCTCTTTCATAAGTCATAAGACGCACCTGTTCCGCAAAGAATGCTTCGTATCGGGCCAAGGCAGGCAGAATCCTGCTCGCTGGCGGCATGGGCTGCTCTTCGCCCTGAATGATCACCTTCCAATTTTCCAGATAGGTCTCAAATCTATCCCTATCAGCATATGCCTTTAGGGCCAGGTTGGTCTTCTCGATGATATATCCCGCTGCCCCATGCAGACTGCGGTCTATAAAATAAGCTGCTAAATTTTCCGCGATTGCATCGGCAGTAATCTTCTTTGCAGAAAATCTCACTACCTGTTCTTCGAATACACCGCCTAACTCAAAACTTCTCTCCGGGCTTATCCTTGCCTGTTGACTGCTGAACTGGATATCCGGCGTATCAATCTTTGAATCCGGCAAACAAAAATCAGGGGTCAACATAAGCTCGGCAAACATGGATGGTATGGCATTGCTGGCTATAGAACAAAACCCTTCGTAAGACCAACGGGCGGTATTAATAAACAGATAAGGCTTGACCCCCTCCCTATCAAACTCTTGAACAAATCCAAATTGCTGGGCAAAATCGTAGGGGCTTTCTGATTCTCCCCTCTCTTTATCTCTATCAGGCGTGAATCTGAAAATAACTTTTATATCTTCCATGAAGGGTAAAGGCAGTACTTGCTGATATTCTAAAAGATAGTGCCTCGCTACTTCGCGAATCTCATCTTTCATATCATCGGTCCAACCGCCCTCGTCCTCTCCAGGAATGTCTTCTATAACGCCTTTGAGCTCTAATCTTAATCCCTCTTCGCTTAAGCTGCTTAAAATATTCCCGCGATGGTCGTACTTAAGGTAAATATATTCCTCTTCCCTTTTTCCGGAGAGCTTAAAGATAAAATAGGTGTAATTGAGGGTCCGATATACCTTCCAATCAAATTTAACCTCTATTGCATTATCGCGGGCATAACGGTTTACTATCTCTTCCACCCAGCCCATTAGTTGAGCTACGGGCAACTCAACCTTTATATAGTGCTGACAGCAATCAAATAATTCTCTCTGAATATATTCACCCATCCTGCTTAGAGAACGTAAAGCGGCGGTCTTGACGGGCCTCTTCTTCTCATCTATAAACTCCTGTATGCTTGATACTACCACCGGTAAATCTCCTTCGGGAATAACGGTGGACATCCTAAAATCATGCAGGCTGCCCATTTCCTTCGCTCTTTTTAAGAACACTCCCCCGGTAATCTCGTTAGAAGATGGCAATTCCCTGTTGCTGATTCTCTGCATAACCCTATTAGAATATTTTACGCTTACCTTCACCGCGGGATAAGCAACTATCTCCCCTAATAAAGGATGAGGTACAATATTAGAAGCGGCTATAAAATACCTATTTTCGTCAATATGCTGAGGGTCTTCCGAAATCAATCTTTCCAATACCAGCCCTACAGCCCTGCTCGATAAAGGCCCGAATAGATCTGGTTCATAGAACCATCGGATGTCATCTAAATTATGCATTCTTCTCGTCTTTAAGTCTCTATATATGCCTTCAAGTAATTCTGTTGATCTTGCTAAAAGCGGCTCGAGCTGTGTACTGTCTATCCTGCCCAATAACCAATCCTTGACCTTTTCCGGCCCTTTCTCTTCGTCATTATATAAAACTAAAGAGATAGGATTGAGTCTCTCCTCGATTAATTCCCGAGCTTCTGTCAGTTCGCCTCCGCTTAACCTTAATAAGTATCTTTTGCCTTCAGTGCAGGACTGAATGATTATGCTATCTGAACCTAAAGAAACTGAATCATCCAATGGTATACAATCAAATCCCGCCAATTCTCCGCCATTGGCCCGGTCGTGATTATCTCCTACCGCACCTAAAGCCGCTAAGGGGGCCATAAAAGATATCTCCCTCTTCCTATCCTCCGGCGATTCCCCTTCCACCCATTTGCGAACGGCCAAATAGGCAGTGGTAGAAGAAGATATCTTCTGAGTAACATCCTTTTTGTTTATACCTTCCGATCTGCTCAATAAATCAGAAAGGTCTAAAAGATATACGTCTTTAGGAATTTCTCCCTTTAGATTACCGTGGTGATTGATAATAAAGACGGGCGCTGAGTTATCCGCGGGTATCCTTTGGGTATGGACGATATTTAAATTAGCAAATATTACGGGCCTGCCTTTGGCTTTATCAAATACGGCTTCCAGGGCCCCATCTAAAGCCATCTCTAAATAATAACTTTTTACTTTAATGCCTATCCTGCCCAACGCCCTCTCTACAATAGCGGCGGAGGCTACACCATCAACACTATTGTCATATACCAATACACACTCCCTATATCCCCGAGAAGACAGAGAGGATAGCGCGTGTGAAAATCTGCCTATCTCTTCTTCAACACCTATATATAATTCCTGCGTGCGCAGTCTCTCTTCGATTTTGCGGTACAATTCTAACTTTTCTGTAGGTGCGTTATTTAAAAATTTATTGACCCTTTTTCTCCGCTCTTTCTCGTCGGGTATCAACCGGATAAATTCATGGACAACCCTTGTCATATCCTCAATGCTTGAATACTCTCTTGCTAATCGAGGATTGCTTAATCCCTCAAAGAGACTGACTACTAATTCGTCGCGGTAATTATCTATAAAATTTTCCGCAACCTCATCAATCCTCGATCTATCCCACGCCTGAATTTCACAAATTGCCTTAAACAGAGCCAAGGCCTTTAATTGAGGCGGCAAGACCTCCTCCCGGGGCCATTGAAATCTCCGTCTAAACTCATCTTCATACGCCTCTTTTCTCTCTAAGGCCTCCTCTGCCAGCTCTCTTACTCTGTTATCTTTAACTATGAAGCGCCCCATCTCATCCCAGGCATCTTCAGAGGACTCTTCGGTAATCCTCGCCCCCCAGCGGGCTTCACAATAAGGGTAGATATTGGGTACAGCCCCCAGCCCAATAGCTTCGACCGATCTCTCAATAGTAAGCCTTATATCCTCTAAGGTAACGTCGGGATAAAAAAGCATCAATGTAAAAACAGGGATAATCCCTGCCTGAATCGCTTCAGCCATTCTTATAATACCTGTCTCTGGGTCCTGTCTCTTTTGCATCTTATCCAGCAACTCCTTAGAAAATGTCTCCTGGCCTACAAGTATACGCTTAACACCCGCCTCTGCCATCTGGCGTAATAGCTCGCGGTTTAAGCTCTCATAGCCGGTATATACAAAGAATCCTATACCTTTTTTGTCAAATTCCTCTTTCAGCCTTTGGATAATCCATCTAAAATCCGCTCTATCTCTTATGAAATCATCGTCATTAAAGAATATCAATCCCTTCTCTCCGGTCTCACCTACCTCGAGCATCCTTGGATGGGCGGCCAAGGCCTTCTTAATCATAATCACTATATCCTCAGCTGGTAAATCAACGGGCCTTTGTTGCCTTCCTGTGATCTGCTTTATAATATTAGTGAAACCGCAAAAAGCGCAGCCTAAAGGACAGTGGCTGCGCGAAGTCATTCTTATCGTATCTCTGCAGAACAGCTTCTCTTCATGAGTCATTAAAATAGGGATGCGTGTCTTGCTCCTTCCTGGGCTATTATCCCAGTAGAGCGGATAACGGATGAATGTAAAATCGGTAAGTCGGGAGGCAACCCTCAAATCTTTCTCGGTATACTCCCTTCTTCTCTCCGTCTGATATAACCTCTCTTTCTCTATGAATGCCAACCCTCGCACCCCCTTAAGCCACTCATTACCGCTACTTACTATGCCTGGACGCCATAGCCGGCACATATCCAGTAAAGTATTACAACCAAAATCGCATACCGCTACCCCCCTCTTTGATGAGAAGTTATTTAACAACCTCTCCGGGTCAAATATCGCTGTCTCACCACCGAACTCGAGCAAGACCTCGGGGGGTAAGTTCTCTGCTAACCATTCAACCAACCTGGCATCCTCTTGATTCGGTGGATTTTGAGTGGTATAACAGACGATATCGAATTCCTTATCTTTTAGATATTCTATTAGCACATCTAAATCGTCTTTTCGACCACTTCGCACCTTTTCTAAACCGATATTGCAAATAGTAACATCGAATCCAAATTGCCTCAGATATGAAGGATGGCGAAATGCATGGGGATAAAGACGGCGTTTTCGTAAGACCGGATCCTGGGGGCCTTCAACGAATCCAGCATGAGTAACAAATAGGATCTTAGGGCTGCCTAATATAGGCCGCCTATCTCTGAAATCCCTGAATTCTTCTCTATCGCAAATTAGACCATATGCAATTGCCTCTGCGCTATCGGCAAAAGAAACACCTTTTTCTGATAATACAGAGGTAAGTTCTTCTTTTGCTGTGGGAGGAAGCGCCTGTAACTCATTCAGACATTCTCTGCCTAAAAGCAAAATAAAGGACTGATAGGTGTATCTTGCAGCAGAGGGCAGATTCTCGTAACCTAACCGGCCGGCAATCGAATCTATCTCTTTTAATAATGACAGGGCCTTATCCGGTTCTGACTCCAATCTAGAGACGGCATCGTCTATTTCCGTCTTCGTCAATATCTGACCGGAAGGGCTGACAGGAACCCCTTGCCAATTTAACGCCGGCGGGCCCCTTATATGAGATTCAAACCATTCAATCTGGTCGGTCAATACATTAAGGCTATTCACCAGCGTATTAACCCCTAACATCTTTATGTTGTAATAAGGGAAATCGCCCATGATTACCCGGTTCTCCTGGCGTATCCTCTCATCAAACATTAGTTCAAAAATAGCATCTGTAGCGTTTGCTACGCTCTCCTCTTCCATCTCTCTACTCTTTCCGGAAGGCCCTTTTTGAATATCAAAATATGCCTTAAAACGTTTAAGCAATTCTTCTGAATCATATTCTTTGACAAAGTCCATAATTTCTGTCTCTTGCTTATCAAACGCCGGAAAGACTGCGAAGGGAGGCCCTGCTTTATGACTAGACAAGGCTAAGGCATCCATATAGGTATTTGCTCCGCTGACAATGCCAAAATCGCTAATCCCTAAAAGTAGTCGCGCATCTCTGCCGATATAAGGGATATTTATGATTCTAACGGCGGGATTCTCACATAGCATGTCTTCAAAGTCTCCTGTTAAATCTCTAAATTCTATACCCCTGCAAATATCGCTTCTGCGTAACCAATCTAATACTATCGGGACTGATTGGTAGCGCTCACCGTATGTCTTCTTTCTCTGCTGATAGAGGTCACTTCTCTTTATGCCCTCTTCGTCCAGGCCCGGATAGTCGTTCCGATAGGAAGTGAAAATGGTGACCTGCCTGCCTCCTATATCTACGATCCTCTTAGCCGCCTGCAGGAATGCCCTCAATTCTCTGCTGTTGCCGAGAATGCTTGTATAGCGATCGACCCAGAAAGATGCTGCTATCTCATTGGAGCTTTCTATTAAAAGAGACGATGCCTCAGTGTTTTTAGCCTTCCCGCATACCAAATTTAATAATTCTTCTCTTGCTTTTATTTTTTCTGAATCGGATAATAAAGCGGTTTGTTCCACTACTTCCTGGAGCTGACTGTCATACATATAACCCGCGTGTATGCTATCCGGATTAATTCCGCTATTAAGGGGGTTTAACGCGTAAATCTCAACTAAATCCGATTTGTCTTTAATCTCGGCAAGACTGCTTAACGTTGACTTATCGCTATATTCTCTCATGGCAATTATCTTAGGGGCCTTTGAACTGCTTCCTTCAACTACGCTGATATGCTCCCTTACCATGGAATCTGCTTGAGGGTTAACTATACTATTTAAGAATTCCAATATTATAGGGGTTCTCTCTGTCTTATAAGGGCCCTCTTGTTCATCTGAGGCAAATATATTTTTGCCATCAGTAAAAAGTTCATTATATTGGAGACCAGGGAAGTGTTCTGTGACTACTTTAAATTTCTCTCTGAAGGTAGCGCTGGAATCTATCTCTAAAATAAGGTTGGGAATTATGCCGCGCTTATTTAATGCATCTACCATCTTAACTATACAGGATAAATCGCCCAAACCTTCTTTGGTCCAACAAGGAATAAAGATCTCGGTCTCTCTCAGTTCTACAGGATCGGCCTTTAACCAAAAGTGCTGGTCTTTATCTCCTCGAGAAGATGAATCCCCCTCCCCGCCTGTATGCCCCAAATCGCTGCTGGTTAAAAAGACCCCCCCTAATGCAAAGGAAAGACCAATTAAGATTGTAGGCAATAATGTGCTGATATAATTGAATAAGACTACAGATAAAACAGTTCCGACTACGCTTATCTTTGTTGCGATTGGATAATTAGAGAATCTTTTTTGGATGTTTCTTATAAAATTACGTAGAAACGTAAGATGAGGCAGATATCGCCCTGTCAGCTTGTTTCTATTCAAGATATCGTGTATTATCGATACGGTAACTACGGCCAGGGCTCTTAATAAAGGTGTTGCGATGTAAGGCAGTGCAAGGAAGGTAAGGTAATTCATTAAGGTAATAGTTGCTACAGTCAATGGCGGCGCGTTCGGCATGCCTTTTATCTTGAATATATGCAGCAATGCAAAGCTGCCCCATGTAATTACGCTGGCCCAGACACTCCCTAAACCCGGTACAAATATAAGCCCTATATTAAGCCCCCAGAATATAACCTGCTCAATCCCTGCCTGCCATTTTAGATCAATGTCCATCTTCGTAAGCGCCCAGCTTAAGGCCGGGATCGTCCCTGCGCCGGCATCTAAACCTCCATTATTATCAAAACCCTTTTCTAAAGCCATTCCGGAAATTCTTTGGACCTTGGCATTCCTGTGCGTCTTACAACGAAGGAGTCCATCTGTTGCCCATTTTCTGCCTGCGGCAGATTCTTCTTTTGCCACAGTACCCAGAAGGCCGGCAATAGCTTGCTCCGATTCATTTTCATCCGGCACTCTATGTAAGTTTATAAGCAGGGTATTAAACATATGTTGGCACAACTCTAAAATCTGTCTTTTTAATTCCTCGACATCGGGCTTTGCTGCAAACCTGTATCTCCCAGTGCTTCTATCGGCAATCATCCTCCCAAATTCTTCCCTGGTATCTTCAGGGACATATCTATTAAAGGCCATCTCCAACCTGCCTATATAAGAAGGCATCTCTATCTTCTTAATATCCAATCCCCACTCATCTACGCTTTTATTGTAGAAATGGGCTATCAAGTGTGGGAATTTATATCTGCGTTCACCTCTATCAATAGGCCCAATAATATATATAGGAGCTACTGCCTTAGGTGCAATAAATTTATTTTCGTATAACCATCTTTGTGCGCTTGTAACACCCATATCTGGCCTCATCACAAAGAGATCTTCACCTCCAGCAGCCCTTCTTTGAAAATCTGCTAATACATCTATAAAAAAGCTTTCTTCTTCAGGGCTTAGCTTTTCGTCTATTGTTTTATAAAAGGCCCTATCATCTTTATCTAAATATATGGCCAGCCTGTGGCCAAATAAGGTAGGAGTACCGGCCCACCTCTTCTTATACTCCCCGGGCATTAGATGCCAGATAACCATACCAGCATAGACCAAAAGACCCATTGCCATTACCTTTTGATACCACTCTAAAACCTCAGGTGAATGGAGCGCCTTATCTGGCAGATCTCGAGGTGGATCTTTATCAGGATTATAGTATGCCCAGACATCTTCGATCATCCTATATAAGACCAAATCGGAGACATCTTTTAATTGAATCTCTGGCCGCAGGATACGGGTGCCATCTTTTTGGTCAAATAAAACCAGAAGGGCCACTGGCGGATTATCGTATGGTATATTAGGTCTATCGGCACTCTCACAAATCCTTTCATAAGTAAAACCTCTCCTTAAATAGTCTGGTAACAATCCGAGTTTTTCTTGTAATAAATTATCGGGTACAATTCTCATCAAACCAATCTCACGAGGTGTGCTTATAGTCCCATACTTCATAGCAGTTAAATGTGCTCTAAAACTACCCACTTTCTCATCATATGGCTGGCCGCGCAGCTTAGCCAGCTCTCTTAAAACCCCATTTATAATATAGAAGCAGCTCCCGTATAAGGGCCTGCCAAATCTTGCCTCTGTGCATGGAACTAAGTCGCTGGATTTATCCTCTGGCTGAACCTCCTCTTGCCGACGCTCGGCTGAGACCAAATCAAGTCCTTTCTTCATAACCTCCCGAATCTCTTCTGGTGTTATGCCCTGCTCGAGTTCAGTTTCCAGTTGATTCATAAGGCTTATCAACCGAGCTGAGCTGTCTGTATGGCCAAGGCAAATTTCACTGACGGAATCATAGTCACGTTTAAAAACTTCATCATTCAATTCGGCAATCTTTACTGCATAACCACAGATGGCAGCCATATTTTGGACTCTTTCATCTTGATTGCCACCCAATCGATAAGCCAGGGGTGCTGCGTATTGAACGATATTGTGAGGATCGATGGCATATTCTGTTACCCCAGCTGCTGTATTTAAACTGGTTATTAAAAGTTGGGGATTATATCTTATATCAATGGCCATCTGCGGGATATAACCAAATAAGACGTTATTAATCTCCATAGGCCCTCCTTTATTTGGGGTATAGGAACCATCTGCTTTATCTGCTCCACCTCTTATTCTCTTCCAATTCTTACTATAGGTTGTAATAAAGTTAACAATGGCTGCCTCAACCGCTTTCCTCTCCTCTTTAGTATATAAGTTCAAGAAGCTATATCTATCAGCAAAGCTGTGACCGGATCTATAGCCCTTAATCCATTCAGAGAATTTTTTAAATATCCTGTTTAACCTGGCGGTATTCTTTGTTGAAGTAACAAGATTACATTCTTTACTAATACCGGCGATTAGCCTTCTTATATCACTTAAGTCACGAGTATCGCTAAGGTTGGAATAATCAACCCTCGGTTCATTCTCCATTTTAAAATGTTCTTTTAAACATCCCCTTAAACGAAGATAGGCGATAGCTTCTGTCTGGCCGATTTCTATTCCGGCTACCTTCTCTAATATGGCAATAAGCTGACTATCTAATACCGAACGGATTATCTTGGGATCACCTGGCCAAAGTGTAGTAAGTGACATCAATTTATCTCTTCTTTTCTCCAGAATCTGTTGGGCTAACCTTCGAAGTGATGGATCAGGTATAGACTGAGTAAGGGCATTTATAACAGAGGAGTTTATAATAAACCTTGCTCCACCATAAGAGCGGCTTATATCCGCAGGTGAACTCTTTATATCGTCAATAACACTTTCTACTGATATAACTTCGGGTAGATATCGGCCGGCGAGTAGCTTTCTATTCCATATATCGTGTATTATTGTTACAGAAAAAATGGCTAGCACTCTTAAGAAAGGTGTTGCGATGTAAGGGAGTGCAAGGAAGGTAAGGTAATTCATTAAGGTAATAGTTGCTACAGTCAATGGCGGCGCGTTAGGCATGCCTTCGAACTTAATCGCATGCAGAAGTCCGAAGATCGCCCATATGCCTATGGTGGCATGCATAAGATTTACATAAGGTATAAATATAACTCCTATATTCGCGGCCCAGAATATAACCTGCTCAACCAATGCCTGCCATTTCAAATCAATACCCATCTTTGTAAGCGCCCAGCTTAAGGCCGGTATCATCCCTGCGCCGGAGTCTTTCCCGAATGGCAAAGTCATTAAGCTTCTTAGCAGCCTTCGTTCTCTCTTGCCGCGTTCATACGGTTCGCCGCTTATAATAGCTATGACTCTTGCGAAGAACATCTTTGTGCTGATCTTTGACTCATCCTCTACCTCTTCCTTCAATTCCCTCCAGGCGTGTGACCAAGAACTATTAAAGAGCTCGCTCGCTTGCCATGCCTCTTCTTCCGTCAAGGGAGGAGTGATTACAGCGCCCCAATAATCAGGGCTCTCCAGTAAAGCAACCGAGAAGGTCTTCAGGCTTCTTGTATCCATGCGCGCAAAAAGATCCCTTAAATATTCGGTTACGCCTTTTCTTACATTTTGAGAATATTCTCCCGGCCTTAATCCTCCTGCTGCAACACCTGCCTTTCTCTTTTCCAATATACTCTGTACTCCTTTTAACCTCTTGTACATCGCGCCGATCACTTTAAATCTCGCCTCTGCCTGCTCCTTAAACGCCGGTGGGTTGTGATCGGGGTGATGCAAAACTGCGAGTCTTCTATATGCCCTTTTAACATCCTCCCAGTTGGCACTTTCAGGAAGACCTAATGTCTCAAGTGCTTCTATGTATCTATCCTGCAACCTATATGGCGCACCGGCAGCCGGCCTACCCGGCCTGCCGCGCCTTTTTTCTCTTGCTCGCTTTCTAAATGCCTCTATCCTTTCGTCAATCTCCTTATCCCAGTCCCAATCGCCGATATGGTACGCATATATTCTCATGGCGTAGAAACGGTTTAAGTCGACGATTTTAACAGGCTTGTGTTTCTCTGCAAAATAATTATCTATAACACCAACGCTCTCAGCCATTATAGCAATTGCTACTTTCACCATCCTTTTGGAGAAACCGAAGGAATACCAGAAGATCGGTTCCGTCAAATCCTCTTTTAATTGACTTAATGGCATCTTGGCATAACTGCGGCCTGGATCTACATTCCTGCCGATCCTCTCCAGGGCCTTCATCATCGCCTTTTTTGTATCTGATTCAAGTTCCTCACGCCGTCTATTAATCATCTTTATCGTCACAATTGAAGCTGCTATTACAAGCGCTATTGCTATAGCAATCATAATAGGGATACCAGCATATGCCTCCCCTGTTCCAGCAAAGAGCGCTGACGCGAAAAAGAGGTTGGCAATAGCTATTATAATAAATTTGGGGATAACTCTTTTAATCGGCAGGGTATCTCTCGGCCTCAAGCGGCCCTCTTCAAGCATGAGCCATAAATCCTGCGCTACTTTTAGGTATCCCCTTCCGTAAAGCGGGGCGAAATCTTTAAATAGATCGTAGCACATGAGGTTTGCGCCGATCAAACCATGAATCCTCTTTTCCCCTACTTCACCTTTGGCGCGTTCAAACGATTCTATTATCGCCTTTCTTCTTAACTCTTCCGAAGGAACACGCCTATGAGTATCTTCTCCGTATATAACGATATCTTTATGCCAGGCAAATTTCGTATACCATAGATTCCCGTCACGTTCTGCGTTCTCTTCTCCCATTAAGAATATCTCGCATTCTACTTTTTTTCCGTCTGCAAAAGTCAATGTCGGTTTTTCGTCCAGACTTATATTCTTCTGCTCGCCTTCGACGAGTATCATTATATCTATGTCGTTAAATCTCGGATATTTGACATAGTTTCCTATCATGGATATATTTCTTACCTTATATCCCTTAGACTGCATCAATCCTAACAAATACTCGATCGGAGGTTTACCATCTATGGCCGCCCCCATGAATGCGTCTATCCTCTCTGGTATAAGATTTCCCTTTCCGAGGGTTCCCAAAAGTGTCCAGTAGACATTCCTGCCTTTTTCGGTTTTAGCCCCGTCTTCGCCTGCCGGCAAATCTTTGTCGCTTCCGGGCAAAACCGGCGAAGCGGCAAACATTGTAATGCCGAGCATGCTAACCAGAGTGATTACCCCTCCTATAAGAAGCTTTCCCATAGAGACATTCCCGCCGTATAGAAGCAGAAGCGCACCGACCAATACCGCAATCCCCGCAATAGGATGACTTCTCGCAACAGTACCGCTATCAGAACCCCTTACCCTATACCATTTTCCGTCGCGCTCTTCAAAACCCATCCTGACAAGCGACTCTCTAACCACGGATTCAGGCAGCATCCTAGCGTGTTTTATCATTATCATTCTGAGACTCATGCCCATCTTACTGTCGATTCTAAAGGAGCTATCCAGCTCCTTCTCAAATGCCTTTACGCGAGCCGGATCTACTTCTATCTCCTCTTTTTCAGCAGGCCCTTTTTTACTTATCTCCTCCGTTGCTGTAGGTTCTGATCTTTGGGTTTCTGTTATCTCCAACGGTATCGGAGGCACTTCTTCTCTATCTTCCTCGGTCGGCGTTATTAATCTGCCGTCATCGGTTATATCGCGCCTAAAGCAGAAGCCTCCTATGGGAAGATGAAATTCTCTTTCATAAGCCAATCTTACCAATCGCCTAATATCCTCCGGCCTCTTTTCCAGGAGCTCATCAGCCAATTTTCCAACACCATAACCTGACTCTCCCGTAAGAATCTCTATGGCCAACATTGCATTCATGTTCTGCTGATTATCTCCGCCTGGTATTATCACCGGATTATAAAGGTTAAATATACCCCACCAAGGTTCAGCGGATAAAGCTATGCTTCTTAGATAAGCGGATGCCTCTGTTATGGCTAAATCCAATCTTACCCTCATCTCCGGTTCCCCATATGTATCTGCTTGTCTATACCCGCTTATCATGCCGCCGCTCTTAATGCCCTTCTCTGCAAAGAGGATCGCCTGCCAAGGGGCGCCGGGTACGCTTCTTAAAACCGCTGTGAGTCTGCGATCCTCTTCTCCGGTTAAATGGTGTATGACCAGGCGGCCTAATGAATGATCTCTGGCGTGGGCCAATTCATGATACCTGGTCCCCTCTATGACCTGCTGAATATATCTCTCTATCATTTCTTCGTCAGACCCCTTGCCGAATATCCTTCTTGCGTAATCTCTGTATATCTTCGTCGCCGGTCGCGAATGATCCGTATGGGCCCCTTCTCTTTCTATCTTACGCAGCTGGCTAAGAGCATTTACGGCGGTTTGCCTTACGCGCTCTTCAATAATGCCCATTCCTACATCTCCTGAAATAGCTATAGCCATATCTGCCAGATCGGTCGAGATAATCTCCTCTATCATAAATACATGACGGGAAGCATTGTCGATTATATATTCCTCGGTTCTGTCGGGATCGATTCTTCCCAGAATATGACAAATCCCGCCCGGCGTAAACGGATCTTTTGTAACATGAAAGACGCGGTTTAACGGCAGGGATATTATATGATTTATCCTTACTACAAAGTTGCCGGCGTATAGCGGTGCATTCGCCCTTCTCTCTTCCCTTAAAATCTGGATCGCCTGAGTTATTTCATCTTCTCTCTCGGGACAGAATGAAACAAGCCTGCGCTCCATATCAGTGAACACGCTATCATCAATTACAGTGCCTTTATCACTTATCAGACTATAAAACTCAATAAAATCGCCTACAAGAAAACGCTCAAGTAAATGAGTCCTATCTTCTCCCGCTGTATCGCTATCAGGTATTGTCGAATCCGGAGGCGCCGCATACTGCACAATACCAAGTATGCTGACTAGCACAATTGCTGCACCAATAATGAATCTTCCCGCTTGGAGATTCCCGCCGCACAGAAGCAGAAGCGCACCGACCAATACCGCAATACCAACAACAGGATGGTTTCTCGCAACAGTGCCTCGGCCGGCATCGGGCCTTTTTCCATCTGAGAAGGCAGGCAGTTCGACTTCTATGGCCGGGGCATCTATTGCCCTAATACCGGCAGCGAAACCTACCCTCTTTTCAATCTCATCGGCTGTAAAGAATTTGTCTTTGGTATCGATAAACGATGTGAGTACTAATCCCGATACATCCTTCATGAGATCGTTATAGAGAACGGTAAAGAACTTATCCAGCCTACCCATAAATCCGGCGGCCTCTTCTTTTGCCTCAGGCCTTACCTGTAAGATCAAATCTATATCGCTTGAGTAAGAAACTCTTTCATCGCTAAGTGTTGAGCCATAGATCCAGGCCCTCTCTATGCCTTTTACATTTTCAGCCGCATATCTTAAACCCCTCATGCCTATCTGGTACCTCAACCTGGCATGCGCTAATGAATCGCCCCGCTTAAGCCTATCTATAACTTCATCTTCAGACTTTGCCCCGATCAGGCGCACCGATTCATGTATCGCCTCATTCCATATCCTGCGGCAGTCAATTCCGATATTGACAAATTCGCTAAGTACCGAATCTTCCGGAGGCAGCAAGCCGGCCGCCGCCTCCACGCCCCTTAATAACCTTATGCGCCTTACCGTTTCATTATATAGATATAAATCCTTCTTCTCTACGGCTTCCCTTTCCGCCTCTATCAACAATGGCCATACCTTATCTTTTATCAGGGCTATCTCATAAGGGAGGTAGGTATTGAGCGTTCGGTTGGCATGTTCCCAGGTCGGATATAGCTCTTCTATCTGCTCCTGTCTGATCTTGAGAAATTCCCTTATGGAATCACTGGCGCTCATCCCCTCAAACGTATAATATTCCAGGACCTGCCTCAATAATCTAAGGTCCAGTGATGTGAGCGGTTCATTCCTTGCCATCTTCATGCTTGGGGCGGTATTGACGAATATGGTATATCTATCTTCGGGTTTTATCTTTTTGATACATTCCTCATCCAGGGTCCTGGTGCCCTCCACAATCAATATGCCATTCTCTTTTAGTGACAATCTCCGGCCTTCTTTCTTTCTGAAGTATCTTATCTGGGCATCATCTGCCAGATCAACCTCGCTTCCTGAAAGCAGCGTATCCATGGTACCTTCCGGATAGGCATCCAGGTTCAGCACATCTGAATCAACGCCTTTCTGCCTCAACAGCTCTGCCAGCCGTTCCGCAATAACGACCTTTCCCACGGAAAGCGGGCCGCTTAAGAATACAACGCTGCCGCGCTGATGGGGGAGTCTATCCAATATATCCAGAGCCGCATCTTCCAGTTCTCTCTTATGTTTGGTTTCGCACTGGCTCATAAGTCGAGAAATCTGCCCCGTCCCGGTAAAATTATTCAATCTCTCTATGGTCTCGGTATGCCAATTATCTTCTTTGGCTTTGTAGGGCATTCTCCCTCCTCTAAAGAGCGCCGCCAGGTCTTTATCTCTTGCCAATTCAGCATCCGCTACCCTTATTACGGCCATAATCATAGCAGCGTCTCTCAGGGGCACGCCGTAAGAACCGGCTACCCTGAGCATCTCTCTAAAGGCGTCCTTCATCCTCGTCTCCTGCATCTTTTTTACGCCGATCTCCGTCCATTCCTCGCGTTGTATATTCTGCAGCCATTCAAAATATGAGACGCCTACCCCGCCGATATTCGCAAATATATCGGGTACAACTACAATACCCCGCCTGCGCAGGATCTTGTCTGCCTTGGTCGTGGTCGGGCCATTGGCGAGCTCAATCACAAGACGTGTGTCCATCTGCCTGGCGATCCCGGCCGTAATCTGCCTATCGCCTCCGCAGGGGAATATGATGTCAACCTCCATGGCGGCGGCCTCCTCGATACCTACCTGCCCGTCTATGCCTCCAAAATCGTAAATCGTGCCGCCGTTGTCTATATGCTCATTCAGTTTGGCAATATCGATTCCGCCTTTCTTGTAGATACCTCCGTCTATATCCCAAATTACCTCTATCTTCTTTGTCCCTTCTTCTTCATTCCAGAGGGCTGTAGCCAATCCCCTGCCGACTTTCCCGTATCCGCCAATAGCGCAAGAGCATTCACCTAAGGCCTTCTTCAGGAAATGCCTTGCTGCCTCCCTCGCAGAATAGAAACCACCCTGGCCTGTGGCTATGTCCCTGCCTTTAGAGCCGCCTTTTCCTACGGGCTTTGCGGTTACAACCGCGAGTTCCTCTCTGTCTGCAAGCCTATTCTTGCTAACAATCCGCGCATATCTATCTAAATACGGCGTAGATAATGAATCCTCGGGTCTGCCTGTCAGGGCGCCTCGTAACTCATGCAATGCAATTTTAACCTCAATATCCCTTATAAAATCTCTCTCAATAAGATACCTTATATATTCATCGGCAAAGCACGCCATAAGCCCAGAGTCTGTCCCTACATCAGGCGCAGGTATATAAAGATACGGCCCTATGGCATTCTCATCCTTTTCTAATATAGCCCTCACAAAACCCCTTATCAATCTGGCAAGCTCATCCGGCTCAAGCTTTTTCGGGTCGACTATAATCCCGCTTTTAGCACCGCCGAAGATAAAACCCCCGACTGCATTCTTCCAGGTCATCCACATGCCCAAGGCCTTCACTTCATCTTCGTCCACATCGGGATGGAACCTTATGCCGCCTTTTAACGCGCCCCTGGCATCGTTGTGATGAGCGCAGTATCCGCGGAATATCCGAACTATCCCGTTGTTCATCTTAACCGGTATATCTATCACCAGTACCTTCTTAAAGCCCATAAGCCTTTTGACCACTGCCTTGTCCAGCCTGATAATCTTGGCCGCCCGTTTAAACTGCGCACGGGCGTTCCTAAGGGCCAGGGTCCCCGGTCTTATCTCAACAGAGGCCAACCCTGCTATAGCCGTAATCAAAAATATTGCTGGGAAGACCCCGCCGATAACAGGGCCGACTCCGAAACCAAGGTAAAGGAGAGCCCCTATCGCCGGCATGGCCTGGATGCTCTGAGGAAAAATCTCTTTTATCTTTGGAATCTGATTTATGCGCCTTAGGATCGGTATGTAAGATATGATGACGTGTGCCCCTTCGTGGGCAAGGGTGGAGAGCTTTTGGAGTGGTTTTAAATCTTTGAAGCGCTTAGAGAGATGGGTCTTTCTTCCCTCTTCATAAGCCACTTCTCTCCTCTCGCTCGGGCCGGCCCTCTTCTCATGATCCTTTAAACTTACGGCAAACTTGCGGGCCAGGATGCCAGCTATAAACGCAATCGCCCATGCCGCTATACCCTGTATAACACTACCTGTCAGGATAGCGGCCTCTACAGCCAAGAGAGGGCCGCCGACAAGGCTCACCCGCGCCCTTATCAATGTATCGCGGCCGGACATGCCTGAACCTCCATCAACCATAGGGGTTGATGTGGTTATCTCTCTCTTCTCCACAAACGGCTCGATAATCCCGAGCATCTCGCTGACTGCCTCGATCTTTCGGTCTAATCGCTCTCTTTCTGAAGGATCATCTGCCCCATCTCTATCTTTAATAAGGTCCTCTCTAAATGAATCAAGGATGGCGCGTATCTCTATAAACGATGACTGAGTTATTTTAATAACCCTGTCCAATTCCGCTATATTAATTGAGAGGAACTTAATATAGCTAACCTCGGATAATCTTATAAAGAGACTAGAGCCAGGAATAGTATGCCTTATTAATCCGCGTGTTCTTTCTGCGTCTCTAATAATATCATTAATTTCGAAATTGCATTCTCGGACTATACTCAGCTGGGTTTTCAATCTCACCAATGGTTTTTGAACTTCTGTGATCTCAAGCCCTTCTTTTGTTTTTTCAAAGATCCGGTCTATGGCGGTTCCCATTTTGATTACCATGCCTGACTTTTCCCTTACTTCACTCTCAACCGCGAATGATTTAAATAAGGCTTGATAGATATACTTTGCATTTACACAGATCCAATATAATAGAAATAGGGCTACTGCATAGACTATTAAGATACCCGGATCAACAATAGCGAAGATCTCCGTTGCATGGCCTATGGCGAGCAATGCTAAAATCCCCACAATAGGATGGCTCTGCACAATAGTGCTCGAACTTGTGTCAACTTCCGGGGTTGACGGTGTTGACGGGGGTGCATCTTGGGTAATTTCCACTTTTATGCCTCTGTATAATCTCGCCCATTCGCCTTCGTGCCACCTGCCGCCTTCTATACGGCCGGCGTATCTTTCATACGTATCTCTATTTCTGGGATCTACTACTTTCCGGAACTTTTTCGCCCAAAGGATATTCCGCTCCTTTAGCTCCGGTCTTATATCACTCTCTGCATGTATGCGCAGGATAGATTCGCATCTGGCCCATTCCATTAAGAACCTCTTGTTCGCACGGGCCTTTTTGGCCTTATCGCCAAAAACTAAGTATACAAGCTCAACAAAAGACCTATGGGCATCTACTATTACTTCTTCCCTATTAAATGAGCTGTCATAACCCGTCTGTGTGCTAGTATGAATCCTCTTGGCCGTCTCAAAGGCTATCCTGTCTGCTATCACCTGTTCTACATCTTCATCTCCGGCCCGGCCTTGGAATTCATCGGGTACTAAAATATCATATGTTGTCTCTTCGCCTTCGGCCTTGCGTCCGTTTAAGACTTTAATCATGATATGAGCTACTTCATGGTGCACCAGAAAGTTCATAGCCCGCAAGAATGTATTCCTAACACTCATACTGCTATGAGTGGCCAATAACTCATCTATGGTAATTCCTTCTTTAGGCAACAACTCAAACCTCATCTTTTGCACAAGCCCTATCCTCGTTTCCATCGTCATGGCCGGTGAGGCTGGTATAGCGACTGAGGCTATGCTCCCATCAGGCCTTACATGCGCCCCCCCATCCCCCAATAAATCCTCTTGCAATCCATCAGCTATACCATTCCATATCTCTCTGGTAATATCCTCTATCCTCTCTTTGATCTCTTCTTTTTCTTTGTCGGATAACGGGGTCCTTTCACTAATAAGCTCTTCCAGTTCTCTCTGAGTCATATCAGGCCTCAGCTCTAAATCCTCACATATAATAGCCAGGTATGCTACGCCACCTCGCACAGATTGATCTATGCCTTGATTGTCTAATATTGCCTCTAAGGCTTGCGCATATTTAGACTGTAGTAAAATACGCAATAATTCCTTGACCTTTCCTGAGTCGGCCCTTCCTAATATCCTGCAGTAAAATTTTCTTAAGTCTTCGTGTTGATCCTCATACTCATCCTTATCCCTTAAGCGCTCTATTGCCTTATTTCTATCCCTCTTGGTAAATTCGATAAGTATCTCAACCAGCATGTCATCTTCGAAAAAGCCTTCATTGTAAAGCCCCTCAATCCTCTCAAGGTGGTTCTTTAAATCGGTGAAGAACCATGAGATTACCTCCTTCAATGCCTTAGCCTTGAGCCCTAATAGCTTTGCCTTGGTTTCGGGCCGCCGCCAAGCAAGAAGGATCGTTTCAGATAATGAGAATTCACATCCTTTAAAGAATCTTTGAATGAGTTCGGCGTCGTTTAATCTAAAGATAGTATCCATCACTTTTCTAGTATCTCTCTTTAATTGATCCTTGTTCATTTCAATCCATAGACTAAGCGCCTGCCAGTATTTCTTTTTAAAGAGCATCTTATCCAGCAACTCGCGGACCCTATCAGGGTCTCTCTTTCTGAAATATTTTGTAAGGACTGGGATACTTCCGGGATACTGCTCCATCTTTCTCTCAACTACAGGCCATAATTCATTTAGAAATTCCTTGAATCTATCCTTGGCTATTCTCTCAATGGTATCGAGGATTTCGTTTATCAAACCAGTATAATTCTCATTTTCTATCTCAAGCCCTACCCTATCCAGAAGAAGCGGTATGGTAGCCTCCTCTGTGCCAATCTCTGCCAATCCTTTCAATATCCTTAACAAGGCTTCATAATCATCTTCACCGGTTTTTTCGAATAATCCCTCCAGCATAGATTTGGCCTTATCCTTATCAAATCTTGATAAGGCGATGATTGCTTCTATCTTAAGCATATATTGTGTCTTAGCACTTTCAGGGGTTATAGATTCTAAGAATCTCACTATCTCCTTATCTTCTGAAAGAGGTACTCCTGGTCTTAGATTACCTATTGCGTTTATCTTTATAGCTATAGCCCCTCCGCTTTCTGCAAGTTCAGTCAAGCTATCATAAAGATCCGGGGTAAAGAGTCCCTTGAGCCATAGATATCTAAATTTCGCGTTCTGTTTAAAATCATCATCCAGGACATAGTCCATAATCTCTTTGATTACGTCTTTCTCTTCTTTTTCCTCCCCCTCCCTAACCTTCTTCCTGCTACGGATATAAGACAATAATTCCTTTCCTATCAACCATATCCAAGAAAGATTTGACATCCTTAACCTAAACAACTTCTTGACTTCGTCTCGATGACCACCCACCCAAAGTTGGATGATAACTTCACCCGCTTTTATATCAAATCTTCTAATGAAAGAGGCTATGTCTCTATGTGCACCTTTAAGGCCTACGATAACCCTTGCCGCTTGAATAATAGTAAGCTTAACTTCTGCTTTTCTTAAGAGCTCCATAGCCAATCTCCGTATTCCAAGGCAGCATCTATCAAGCATTGCTATCTCCATCTGTACCTCTATTGCCCTGGCGGGGTCAATTAATTCCATCCTTCTATAATTGGATTCATAGAGTTCTATGGTCTCCTCATTCCAACTCTTCCTCTTTACATAAGCCGTCATCCACTTTCTCAGCCCCTCAAAGCTAGTTTCGCTTGGCTCTTCACTCAATCTGCCAAATGCAGCCGCTGCCTTTGGTCCGCCGATTTGCTCTAAGGTAATTCTGGCTTCTCCTTTTATGGGGTAGTATTTTACTTTAGCGGCGAGGATCTGTTCTAAGAATCCTACAATTTCATCATCACTAATCTCGGTCATTCTAGCCCCGAGACACCTCAACATGGTCCTCTTTGCAGCCTGACTTTGATCTACCATATGCAGAAGACCCCTTAAACTCTCAAGATCAGGCATAAATAGTCCCTTAAACCACAGATGCCTTAATCTCTTCTTTTGAAAATCCTCATCCGCCAAGATATAATCCCGGATTTCTGTAACTACCTCTTTATCTTCTTTGAGGCGCTCCAAAAGCTTTACACCAACCAACTTAAGCCAATAACGATCCGATATGCCCCAATTGAGTAATCTTTTGACCTCATCCCGCTTGTTATCATCCCAGAGCAGAATGAGGAGATTGCCTATCTCTATCTTGTGTCCTTCAATAAAGTCTGTAATGCTAACCTTGTCATAGTATGGGAGACTAAGAAGGATATTTACTATCTGAATAGGGGTAAACTCAGCCTCTCTATCCCTTAAAAGTCTTAAGGCGCTATTTCGCCATTGATATTTACCTTCGGTGGCACCTCTGGCGGCCAGATCCACCTGGATCGCATTTGCCTTAGAGGAGTCGATCTTGGCCATCGCCTCATATATAGCCCGGTTAAGTTCTGAATTCCAACTCCCTTTTTGCAATTTCTCTAACTCTTCATTTAATATACTAAATGCCTCTTGGCCGCCAATCTTGCCCAATGCCTCTATAGCCTGTCTCTTCCGGGCGGTCGTTCTTGCCGTGCGTAAGGCCTCTCTTAAAGGTCCTATCCCCTCACCCGCAGGTGAGCTCGGCGGAACCGCAAAATTGACAACGCCGATGATGATCGCGGCTAAACCGCCTATAGCCAATCCCAGCCACGGTGAATCGCCCATCGCACCCATGGTAAAGA
>JABMRJ010000006.1 GCA_013202745.1 Candidatus Omnitrophota bacterium | reverse complement strand
CATCTATAATTTAAGAAAAAGGAGCGGGTGATATGCTAAGGCAATTGAGACAGAAAAAGGTGATGAAGAAGATCTTATGGGTTCTCGCAATATTGATTATACCTGCATTTGTCCTATGGGGTGCTGCAGGCCTGAGGGATCAGTCAAATCACGCAGGCATGGTCTTTGGGAAAAAGGTATCTTTCTCTGAATACAGAGAGGCCTACAACGCTGTCAAAAACCGCGCTCTCATGACATACGGTTCGAAATTCTACGATATGCAGCAAGAGCTCAATCTCGAAGAAGAGGCCTGGAGCTACATCATCATGCTCAAAGAGGCCAAGAGGAAAAGGGTCAATGTATCCGATAACGAAGTGATAGCAAGGATCTCATCTTTTGGGTTCTTCCAGAATAAAGAAGGGGCGTTTGATCCCAAGGCCTATGAGCTTATACTGGCCAATTCATTCAGGATAACTCCGCGCCAGTTTGAGGAAGAGATGCGCAATTCTCTCATAATAGAGAAACTGGTCCGGGATACGTTCGCCAGCGCCGCTGCACCGGATGACAGGGAGATTGAAGAAGCGCTATCAAAAACAAAAGAGGATAAAGAGACCAAAGAATCGCCTGAAGAAAGACGTGAAAACGTAAAAAAGAGACTCGCCGTCAGCAAAAAGTTTAATGCCTACAATAATTGGTATGATGATCTTTATAAGAGGGCTGGTCTTATAAATAATCTGAAAGCGCAGGAAGAGGGTACCGAGGAAGGGGCTGAAAAGAAATAGTTATTTTAGGAGGTGCTTTATCTCCTTCATAAACTGCCCCACGTCTTTAAACTGCCTATAAACAGATGCGAAGCGGACATATGCAACCTCGTCGAGATTGTGGAGTTTTAACATAACGAGCTCGCCTATATCCTTGGCATTGACTTCTTTTTCATACTTCCTATGCAGCTGCCTCTCTATGTCGTTGGCGGCCTTTTCGATTCTTTCTGTACTTACCGGCCTCTTTTCGCATGCGGTCATTATGCCGCTCAAGAGTTTTTCGCGGCTGAATGGCTCTTTGCGGCCGTCTTTCTTTATGACCATCAGGCGCGACTCTTCTATGTATTCGTATGTGGTAAATCTGCGTTTACACTTAGGGCATTCCCTGCGGCGCCTTATGGCCTTACCCTCTTCGCTTGAACGCGAATCTATCACCCTGTGGTCCGGGTTACCGCAATAAGGACAGTTCATTTCTTTATCCTTACCTTAACACCTGCTTTTTTGAAAAACTGCGCTGCCATCTTGTCAGGATAATTTCCCATGATTACTACTTCTTTTATTCCGGCATTTATCAGCATCTTTGCACATATTATGCAGGGCTGAGTTGTAGCATAAAGCATGGAGTCTCTTACGCTTATTCCGTGGAGGGCCGCTTGGAGGAGTGCGTTCTGCTCCGCATGGAGCCCCCTGCAGAGTTCGTGCCGCTGCCCTGAGGGCACGCGCAGTTTGGACCTCATGCATCCTGCCTTGTCGCAATGGTCTATGCCCGACGGTGCGCCGTTATAACCTGTGGCGAGCATCCTCTTATCTTTTACCAGTACAGCCCCTACATTACGGCGCATGCATGTGGAGCGTTTTGACACAAGCTTTGTAATATTTAAGAAATATTCATCCCAGTCGGGGCGCTTCACCTTTTTCATCTGGTCATCCTCTTTATAACATCTTTATAGAGCGGAAATTTAGACGTTAGCCGCTTTACATCTTTCTTAACACGCGAGAGAACCTTGGCCTTATTTACATTGTTGAGGGCCTGGTCTATAAGTTCCGCTATAAGCTCCATCTCTTTCTCTTTCATACCCCTTGTAGTAATAGCAGGCGTGCCGAGCCTTATGCCGCTTGTGATCGCCGGAGTCTTTTCATCATACGGTATGAGATTTTTATTTACCGTAATCCCGGCCTTGTCGAGCGCAGATGCGGCGTCTCTACCGGAGAGCTCCTTTTCTGTCAGGTCTATGAGCATAAGATGGTTGTCGGTCCCTCCGGATACGAGCCTGTATCCTTTCCCCATAAGGGCATCGGCCAGGGCCTTTGAGTTATTCACTATATGCTTCTGATATTCCCTAAATTCTTTTGTGCCGGCATTCTTGAATGCAACGGCCTTGGCCGCTATAACATGCATAAGTGGTCCGCCCTGGATACCGGGAAAAACCATGGCATCAATGCTTTTGGCAAATTGTCTTTTGCACATCACTATCCCGGAACGCGGACCGCGCAATGTCTTGTGTGTGGTGCTGGTAACAAAGTGTGCATGTTTGCATGCATTTGGATGGAGGCCGGCGATCGTCAACCCGGCTATATGCGCTATATCGGCAAGGAGCATCGCGCCGACCTTGTCGCATATCTCCCTGAATTTTTTAAAATCTATGATCCTCGGATATGCGCATGCCCCTGCGATGATCATCTTAGGGTTATGTTTCTTGGCAAGATCCAGGATCTCGTCGTAATCGAGCATCTCGCTATCCTTATTTACGCCATAAGATATGATATTGAAGAAGGTGCCTGAAAAATTACGGGCATGTCCATGAGTAAGATGGCCGCCGCATGCGATATCCATGGCAAGGACCGTATCACCGGGCTTAAGCGCTGCAAAGTATACGGCCATGTTGGCCTGTGATCCTGAGTGCGGCTGGACATTGACGTGTTCGGCGTTGAATAGGGCCTTGGCGCGCTCTATAGCAAGTGATTCGACTATATCTACATTCTCGCAGCCTCCGTACCAGCGGGCACCGGGGTAACCTTCGGCGTATTTATTCGTCATTATCGATCCCTGGGCGTCCAGGATTTCATCTGTAACAAAGTTTTCGCTCGCTATGAGCTCTATATTATCATTCTGCCTTTTGGCCTCTTTCAATATAGCATTGAATACTTTTGGGTCTGTGGATTTAAGGCTCATCACATCTCCCCCTTCAGTATCTTCTTTTCTATATCCATTATCTGTTTGACCCGTTTCTTATGGCGCACATCTCTTATATCTGCAGAGAACCAGCACTTGAGCATATCTTCAGGGTTATCCGTCGCATATTTCGCTGATATCACCATGACATTCGCATCGTTATGTTCTCTTGAAAGTTGCGCATCGGTCTTTGTGCGGCATATGGCGGCACGCACGCCGGGGACCTTGTTCGCAATTATTGACATGCCTATGCCGCTCATGCAGATAAGGATACCCCTTTCCGACTCACCGCTTGATACAGACTTGGCAACGCTGTAGCCTATTGCGGGGTAATCGCATGCGTCAGTGGATTTTGTCCCGCAGTCTTTTATCTGGTGTCCCTCTTTCTTAAGGAAAGCTATGAGTCTGGATTTTAATTCAAAACCCCTGTGGTCTGCTCCGATAGCTATCTTCATATTTTCTTCACCAGCTCCTTTAATGATACATTTATCATGTCGAGAACCCTTTCATATATCTCAAAAGGCTTGCCTATAGGATCAGGTACGGCGAACCCCGGCAGGCCATCCTCCTTGTTGATATACTCCCTTAAAAGATAGGTCTTCTCTTTTGCATCGGGTATAATATTTACCACGGCGTCTTTATGCATCGTCTCCATTGTAAGTATAAGATCTGCCGCGTTTACCAAATCTGCTGTCAGTCTTTTTGTCTTGTACCCTGAAACGTCTATGCTCTCTTTTTTCATCGCTTTTACCGTCTTGTCCATCGGAACGAAGCCGCTTATAGCCGATATGCCCGCAGAAGATACGGTTATACCCTCTATGCCTTTATCTTTCAATAGTTTCCTTAAAAGACCTTCTGCCATGACGGACCTGCAGCTGTTGCCCGTACAGACAAATAATATATTCTTTATAGTGCCTTTTCTCTTCTTACTCTTCTTCATGGTGCCAGGCATCCTTTATCTGTGATTTAGAGACGGCCCCTTCTCTTAAAATCCTGCATGGAAAGACTGTCATATCAACGACTGTCGACTCTATCCCGACATCGGTCTGGCCGCCATCGAGTATCATATCTATATTGTGACCGAGGTCCCGCATTACCGCCTTTGCGTCTTTTGGAGCCTTTCCGCCTGAAAGATTGGCGCTCGGCGCCACTATAGGCGTGCCGGATGCCTCTATAAGGGATAATGCAATTCTGTTTGACGGCATGCGGAAACCTATCTTCTTTCCTTTTTTAGAGTTTAAGATGAGTGTAAGCGGGCCGGGCCAGAACCTTCTTGTAAGCTTTTCTGCAAGAGGGCAAAGTTCCACATCCATCTCCTTAAGCGCCTCTATGCGTGATATGTGAACCGTGAGGGGTTTATCTTTAGGGCGTTTCTTTACCGTGTAAAGCCTCTCTATGGCCTTCTTGTTAAGAGAATCGGCGCCGAGGCCGTATACTGTCTCCGTCGGAAAGGCCACCAGACCTCCGTCCTTTAAGACCTCTGAGGCAAGCGCTATAGCCGCCTTTTCGGGGTTGTCAGGGTTTATCTTTAATATCCTTACTCTTCTAAAAAGTAGGCTCATTTTACCCTACTCTGAGATTGAGATTCTTGTTCTTCTTCTTTATCACCTTTACCATATCTTTCCTGAATAGATCGAGCTTGCGATGGATCTTTATATCCCTAAGCGCCAATATCTGCAGGGCTGATATACCGGCATTCTTCGCCCCGGACTTTCCTATAGACATGCAGGATACCGGTACACCGCCAGGCATCTGGACAGTGGAGAATAGAGAGTCTATACCCTTTAAGTACTTTGTCTCTATGGGTACGCCTATAACAGGCAGAGTCGTGTGGCTCGCTAAGACCCCTGCGAGGTGCGCTGCCCCTCCGGCCCCGGCTATAATAACCTGAAAGCCGTCTCTCTTTGCGTTCATAGCGAACTTCCTTGCAAGCTCCGGCGTCCTGTGCGCCGATAGGACCTTCACCTCGAACCTTACCCCAAAATCATTCAACAGCTTTGAAGCCTCTTTCATTATAGGAAGATCTGAATCACTCCCCATTATTATCGCGACTAATGGTTTTCCCGGCATAACTTTATCTCCTTAGCATACAGCACACCCGCATGGTGTGCATCCGTTATCTTTAAACGCCTTTTTTCCTATATCTTTACGGTAATAGATACCGTCAAAATCGATTTTTTCGGCGGCCTCATATGATCTTTTTATCGCGCCTTTTATATCTTTCCCTAATGCAGTAACGCCCAATACCCTGCCGCCGCTCGTTACAACATTACCGTCGGATATTGCCGTCCCGGCATGGAATACCACGACATCCTTGAGCATCTCTGCATTTTTGAGCCCTTTTATATGCTTTCCCTTTTCGTATTTACCGGGATACCCTCCGGATGATACAACTATACACACGCAGGAGCGTTCTTCCCATTCATTTGGGACATCCTTTATCCTTCCATCTATCGAGGCCTCCATCAAGTCTACAATATCGCTCTTCATCCTCGGTAATATCGCCTGTGTTTCCGGATCTCCAAATCTTACATTAAATTCAAGGACGTAAGGGCCTTTCTTGGTGATCATTATTCCGGCATACAATACACCCTTATAAGATGTGCCTCTCTTTTTCATGCCGTTTATCATGGGATATATTACATGGTCGAGGGTATTTTTAAATACGCTCCCTTCGGCCGCCGGGGCCGGAGAATACGCCCCCATGCCTCCTGTATTGGGCCCTTTATCGCCATCGAAGATTCTCTTGTGGTCCTGGCTTGACGCCATGGGTGATATATTATCCCCATCTGATATGACAATAATCGAAGCCTCTTCACCTTCGAGGCACTCTTCTATAATGATCCTCTTTCCGGAATCACCGAAGATCTTCCTGCCCATGATATCGTCAATTGCTTGCAACGCATCCGCTTTCGTCTTGCAGATATATACACCTTTTCCTGCGGCCAGGCCATCTGCTTTTACTACCAAGGGTCTGTTTTTAGAATTTACATATGCCTCGGCCTTTTCTTTGCTTGTGAATACCTCAAAATCGGCTGTCGGCACATTCCATTCCTTCATGAGTTCCTTTGCAAATACCTTGCTGCCTTCCAGTAATGCGCATTCTTTACCCGGACCGAATATCCGTAATCCCGCTTTTTCAAATAAATCAACTATCCCGGCTACAAGGGGCGCCTCCGGTCCTACTACAGTAAGGTCGATTTTTTCCTTTTTGGCAAAATCAAGCAGCGCTTTTATATCATCTGCCTTGATCCCTATAGGTTCTGCCATAGAATGCGTCCCGCCGTTTCCGGGGGCAGCGTAGATCTTCTTTACCTTCCGTGATTGGTTTATCTTCCAGACGAGCGCATGTTCTCTTCCGCCCGAGCCGATGACCAGCACCTTCATATTACTACCTTCCTCTTACCTTTGACTACCTCGCCTATTATAAAAGATTTCATCT
>JABMRJ010000090.1 GCA_013202745.1 Candidatus Omnitrophota bacterium | reverse complement strand
TTCTTCCATAAGGGCCTCGATTCCTGCCGTTCGTTTAATTGGAAAGAGCCTTCTGCATGCCTCTGCCTCTCTTCCTTTAAGAATATAAAATGCATAAGGAGCCCTATAACTACACTGAAGAAGACCGCTCCTATAGCTCTCGCCAGGCCTATTTGCCAGCCAAGTATACGTGCAGTCATGATTATAGCCAGTACATTTATCGCCGGACCTGAATATAAAAATGTTATGGCAGGGCCAAGCCCTGCCCCTTTCTTATATATTCCTGCAAAGAGTGGCAATACAGTGCATGAACAGACCGTCAATATTGTCCCTGAGACCGAAGCAACCCCGTATGCGAGGACCTTCTTTGCCTTCGCCCCAAAATATTTAATTACCGAACCCTGGCTCACAAATACAGATATAGCCCCTGCTATAAAAAATGCGGGTATTAAGCATAATAAGACGTGCTCTCTTGCGTACCACTTTGTCAATGCCAATGATTCAAAAAATGGTCCTCTAAACGGCAATGATTCGATAGGTAAGTGGTAGAAAAAGATAAATCCGAATAGTAGCAATAATAATTTATTTCTATTTTTCATATAATCTTTCTGTTATTTTACAATCTCTATCTTTATACTGCCCTGCATCTCCATTGGTGTATACATTATATCATAACCTGCTAAAAATATTTAAAAGCACAATAACGCCGAATGCCGATATGACCGATCCGGAAACCCTGCGTATCAGCTTCAGCGTAGAGTCCTGAAACCTATCTTTTAAAACACCTATAAGGTTGCTTAAGATAGCCCAGCATGCTGCAGAGCCTAAAAATACACCCGCAACCATCATCGCAAGCGAAAGGTGTTCTTTGCCTGGACCACTTAAGCCTATACCTGCAAAGATCACAATGAATACAAGGATCACTACAGGGTTGGTAAGCGTAATGAATAATGCCGAGGTATAATTTGCTATCAATTTTTCTGATCTTTTCAATCTGGATATTTTGTGGGGCTTTGAAAAAAAAGTCTTAACGCCCAAGTAGATAAGAAAAGTTCCGCCGACAATACGAAACCAGAACTGCTGGGATATTATAGTATCAGAAATTATGTTCACTCCATAGACCGCTATGGCGCAATAAAAAGCATCCGCTGTGGCAACGCCCAATCCTGAAATAAATCCAGACAGCCTTCCTTCGGAAAGTGTGCGATTCATACAGAGAATGCCCACCGGCCCTATAGGGGCAGCTATCAAAAACCCTATGATTATACCTTTTAGCAGGAAAAATATTTCCACGAGACTTTCCTTTGGTCTTATTTTTTAAAAATTGAGGTTGGCTGGAGCGTAGCTTCCATAACTGTCTTCCAGAGACGCCCTTTTGGATTGACCCTGTTTCGCTTCTCTATAGCCATAGGTATGGGGAGATGGATAAAATGTCGATTAACAGATCCTATAACCGTATTGGTCTTTCCGGACATGCCGGCATGGACAGCATTCTGCCCCAGTGCAAGGCAATATGCGGAATCCATGGCATTGGCCGGAACGCTCCTTATGATGTAGCTCGGGTCTATATATTTAAGATTCACTTCCGTATCAATTTCTTTAAAGTACTTTACTATCTCTCCCTTAAGGAATATCCCTATATCTTTAAGTTTTGTATTTCCTGAAGAATCTTTTTTTATTCCTCCGGGACCGTCTTTTATCAGGTCCTGACCGGCGCCTTCAGCCACTACGATAACTACATGCCTCTTCTCTTTAAGCCTCTTTTTAAGCACCTCAAGGAAGCCTCCTCTGCCGTACAGCTTAAATGGTAATTCCGGTATTAAGCAGAAGTTTACATCGCTGTTGGCCAGCGTTGCAACGGACGCAATATAGCCTGAATGCCTGCCCATCAGCTTAACGAGACCTATTCCGTTCGGGGCGCCCTTTGCCTCTATATGCGCACTGGATATAACCCCCATAGACGCCTCAACAGCAGTCTCAAAACCGAAAGACTGCTTAACGTACATTATGTCGTTATCTATAGTCTTGGGGATGGCTATAACTGATGTCTTTTGCTTCCTCTTTTTTATGCACTCTATGATGTTCCTGGCGCCCTTCATCGTCCCGTCGCCGCCGATAGCAAAGAGGATATTGACCTTATCCCTAACCAGCGTATCAACCATATCATCGGCATCCTGCGCGCCCCGTGATGAAGAGAGTATGGTCCCGCCATTATGATGGATATTATCTACCATGTCAGGATCGAAGCTTATCGGCTCAAGGGGGGCATTTCGTGAAAGCCCGAGATATCCATACCTGTAGCCCAACACTTTTCTTACACCGTATTGCTCAAAGAGCTCAAATACGATCGCACGTATGACGTCATTTATCCCCGGGCAGAGCCCGCCGCATGTAACGATACCGCATACGGTCTTTTTGGGATTAAAATAGATCTTCCTTTTCGGGCCGGCCAGTTCAAAGAAGGTTACACCCTTACCCTTTGCTTCCCCCTCAATCTCTTTTCTGTGGATTCCATATACTATGCAGTCATTGTCTGAGATGAAAGTGGCATCTTTGCTTGAAGCCAACGGCGATAATTCGCTGGGCCTGCCCAGTCTATCAACAGGGATTACTCTCGTCTTTACCATAGGCTATTATTATACCATCTTCTTCGGTTCTAAGACAACCTTCAGGGATTCTTTTGCATCGGAGGCTATCCTGAAGCCTTCGCGGATCTTTTCTAAAGGTAATCTGTGAGTTATCATATCTTTGACGTCTATCTTGCCCCTCTTAATAAAGTCGAGAGATTCTTTCAGGTCGACAGGCGCTGCCCCGTACGAAGATGTAATCGTTATCTCGTTTCTCCAGAAATCTACAACCGGGACTTTGATATCTCTTTCGGATATTGCGAAGAATAGTATGATGCCGCTTTTATCTATGCATCTAAATGCCTGGCCTGTCGCTTGAGGCGCACCGGTACAGACTATTATCCTATCCGCTTTAAGATTGAATGGCTGCCTGGCATCTATGACATCATCTGCGCCGAATTCCCTTGCCTTATCCAGCCTATATTCATTTATATCCGTCGCAATGACCTTGGCCCCTTTTAACTTGGCCAGCCGAATATTCAAAAGACCTGAAACCCCGCTGCCTAAGATTAAAACTACGTGATCTTTTCTTACATCGATCACCCTCTGCCCTCTTATGGCACAGGCCAAAGGCTCTATCATCGTGCCTTCTTCATAAGAGACAGATTTTGGCAACAGGTAGACACCGGTATCTACATTTATCTTTGGAACCCTGACAAATTCGCTATACCCACCCGGGTCGTAATTGCCTTTGTGTAATGTATCACATGCCGTATGATTGCCTGCCAGGCAGTATTTGCATTTATTACAGGGGACGTGGTGGCTTACAAAGACTCTCTGGCCGGTTTTATATCTCTTTGATTTGGATTTGACTATCTTACCTGCTATCTCATGGCCCAGGATACGGGGACCCTTCTTGACTCTGTACCATTCCATGAGATCTGTCCCGCAGATCCCGCTGGCTAATATCTCTATCAATATTTCACCAGGGCCGATCTGCGGTATCGGCAGGTCTTGCAGGCGTATATCGCGGTTATTATGATAGGTTGCTACACGCATAGCTATTTTTTATTCTCAATCTCTTTAAATAATGCGTGTGCCTTTTTGACTGTGGCCTTTTTGTGGATTACGGCATGCAGCGCCTGGGCCATAGCGACGGGGTGAGGGCTCTGCCATACATTCCTTCCAAGGTTTATGCCGATAGCGCCCTTCTCCAGACCGTCATGAACAAACTCCAATACCTCAAGTTCTGTCTTACACTTAGGGCCGCCCGCCATAACTACAGGAACGGGACATCCTTTTACTACCTTTTCAAAGTCCTTTTCACACCAATATGTCTTTACTACCCGTGCCCCCAGTTCTGCGGCAATACGGCAGCATAGGGCAAGGTAACGCGCTTCTCTCTTCTCCATCTCTTTGCCGACAGCCGTTACTGCCATCACTGGGATACCGTAATTCTCACATTCATTGACCAGCTTTGAGAGGTTAAGAAGCGTTTGACGCTCATAATCACTCCCGATAAAGATAGAGATGCCTACGGCAGAAGCATTTAAGCGGATGATCTCTTCCATAGAAGTGGTAAGGCCTTCATCGGCCAGGTCTTTGCCCACCATACTGGTGCCTCCCGATACCCTTAAGATTATTGGCTTACTGCCCACAGCACCTACGCATGAACGCAGAACCCCGCGCGTGACAAAGAGCGCATCTGCAAAAGGAAGAAGCGGTTTTATAGTCTCGCCGGGCTTCTCTAAACAGCTGGTAGGCCCTTGAAAATACCCGTGGTCTATAGGTAGAAAGAAACAGCGTCCATCAGGCTGAATAAGCCGGCTTAGTCGGTTCTTGATACCCCAATCCATTTCTACACCTCCATATATTAGGCTTTTGATAAGATTATACTACTTTGATGGTAAAACCCCAAGTGAAATATTTACAGTCCTATAATAGAAAATCGAGTATATAACGCATATAAATGGGAAAAACTGTTCCAATGTAAGGGAAAAAAAGGCGACCATTAACAGTATATATCTCATATAAAAAAGAGGGTCTTTTAACTGAATCTCTCTTACAAGCAGCTTATCCAGAAAATACGCAACGAAGATCATCATGAAGGGTATAGCCGGTAATTGTAGGCGCCAGCCATACACCCAGGGCAATATTGCGACCAATGTAGCAATAGAGACAAACGGAAAGATGGCTACAGCGACAAAGCTTTTTCTTAGCTTGTACTTGTTTGAATGCAGTGCCCGGAAAAAACCGAGAATAAAAAGCACAAATATCAGAAATTTATCTATACTTAAGACTTCGTTTCTCTTTGACAGATTATGTGGATCTACGCCCGCTATATATGCAAGCTTGACCCCCAAATGTTTGATGAATAAAACGGGTTCCTGGCGGGCATATTCTAAAACAGCCCGCACGTTTCCGTCGACCCCGAAAGATTTGTATATATGGTTTCTGGGTGTCTTTCCCAGGTCAACAGAAACTGGCGGATAATTTCCCATTCTAAGAGTTGCGCTGAAATTATCGTTAAAGAGCACAAACCTATCACTCAGGAGATAATTCCTGAGAGTTACACAGCTTACGATTATCATTACCCCGACAAAAAAGATGAGCAGGTATTTGATAACAAGCATGAACCGCTCTTTTTTAAGAAATATATACAGCCACGGGATAACAAAAAACATGTAGGAGAAGAGGTTGGGTCTTGTAATAGATGCAAAGCCGAGTGAGATGCCGGATACAAATAAACTCTTTAAGCGCCTGTCATCCAAAAAAGAGATTAGATAATAAACAGACATACAGCCAAAGAAGGTTGCCAGTGGTTCTGTCAATAAAAGCCTGGCGGTTAAATTAGGTGTCTCTGTAAAAGCAAAGAGTAAAAGCGCCATAACCGCCACATTTGTATTAAAGATCTTTTTGGCTATCTTGTAAACGAAAATCGACGCCGAGGAGATGAGGAAAAACTGCACCCATCGCGCCATAAAGATGCTCTCTCCCAGGACCATATGTACTATAGCAAGGAAATATCTGTAAAATGGTACGTAATAAAAAGGTGCCTCTCTTTTTACAAGCCAATCTCCAAATACAATCGATCTGGCATACATTTCATATGTAAGCCAGTCGTCCCCCCTGGATAATACATTAAAGATCGGACTTGAGGAATGCTTTAATAAAGTGATGAAGGCATGCGCCACAAGGAGGATAAAGAAAGAGAATAGAAGAAAATTTTCGTCTTTAATGAGCTTTTTAATGTCGTCTTTTTTTAGGCAATCTTTTATAATGAAAAATAATGGGATGAACTGGAGGAAGAAGATAATCGGAGAAAAAAATCCAAGATATTTATCCATAAGAAAAGCTGTCTTACCGGGTCTACTGGGATAGAGATAATAAGAACTTATCGTCTCTTCTCTGCCTTGCATAGACCACCCAAGATCCAACATGTCGTCCTGGATAGATTTGCCGGCATATTTGACCTCTATATCATGGAACCCTTCCGTTAAAAATAGGTTTCTTCTTTCTAAAACCGGCTTATTATCTATATATAAGCGCGGAGACCCGGAAGAGATAAGAAAAAATTCGGTCTTACGTTCTTCCGGCACATAAAGATGGCCTTTCCATATGGCGCTGAAATCGTAATTTCCACTCTTGTCCTTATTAAAGAACCAGACATTAAAGGGTCTTTTCTTCAGTGAATAACCTATATTGTAAAAAGAGATCTCCTCGTCGATCCTGGTAGCATCTAATCCGCGGAATTCGGTCGATCTTTCACATTCTCCTCCGAAGTCTTTACTATTATAGTAGTAACCCTTGAGACCATGCTGAATAGTCGATATATTAAAGAAGGCTTTTAAGAGTATAAGGCATATTAGGAGAGCGGTCACTTTTTTAAATGACTTCGGCGGGTCAGCCTTCCACCTCACTACAAAGAAGAGGCCGAAGAGGAATATAATAAAGAAGATATCTGCGGGGTGATTAAGCGGCAGGCCATTGAAAGAGATCCACCTCTTTGCAGGAATGGCAATAAATAACAAAGCGCTCAGGAGAAATAGTACGAGCTTATATTTCCTGCTGATATAATTATTCATCAATTAAGGCTTCGTATTTAAAGACGGTTCTTAAGGTGCCTGGTTATAAGATAATCTACTTATCAAGGCGTAAAATAGCGGCCTTTGTCAATTCGTCACAATGATCAATCCCATTGTTTGCTAAATCGAGTAATATCGGCATAAGTTGAAGGCTATACCGCTTTGCAACCGGCTTCGGGTCTAAACCTGGCCATCCCCAGCAAGAGGTGTGGTATATACCATCAACCACATAGTGCAGATTATCTAATGTAGTTGGTTCCATTGTTTCAACCGGAGCGTGGTTTTTAGGATTTGATACTAAATCTACTATGACAGATCCCTTTTTAAAAAGCTTTAGCATTTTACGTGTAACAAAAAACGGCTCCTTCTCAACATCCCGTCGATAGGGACGATTGACGGCATCAACGAGTATGTCGGTCCCGGGAATATGCTTCTCCATTTTAGGAAAGTCTTTTTTATTCAGGATTTCACATTTGGCAGATTTGCGGGCAGCACACCTTATAGCACCCGCCGCGATATTACCATATCCCATAATCTTGACTGTGGCGCTTGCGGGGTCTTTTCCCCACAGCTTAAAACCGTACTCCATGCCGATCCTGCCGGATTCTTCGACCGACTCAACCCGTCTTTTACCGAATCGATCTCTCAGATTTTCAAGTGACAGCGCTATCAGCTTTTGTTTGCGTAAGGCATCTTCCAATTTTGGACGGCATCGTAGATGCATCATGGACATGATGATAGTCCCCTGGCGCATTAACTTGATCTCTTCGAAATCGGGCTCCTTTATACGAACTACTAAATCACAAGCATAGACTTCTTTGGGAGAGCCTATTTTACACCCTGCTTTTATAAAAGCATCGTCCGTAATATCAATGCCTACACCTGCGCCCTTTTCGATAATTACCTCATGCTTAGCAGCAATTTCATTGATTTCAGGGGGCTGCATAATGACTCTTTTTTCCTGTGACCTATTTTCTGCTGCAATTCCGATTTTCATAATTTTTCATTCCCTTCTCTTCTTTAATAACATCCGGCACTTCTTTATCATTGATAAAACTGCCGTACCTGCTACAAATAAAGAGCGCTGCCCTTATCCTGAGCCGCTTCCACAAATAAGAAAACTCATAAGTGTGTGTCAAAAGCGACACGATAATATTGCCTTTTATAGTTTTTTCTTTTTTTGCCAGGTGGCGTGCGATCATCCATATGTCCAGGAGTGATGTAACATCGATATATAATGCCCGCTTCTTTATCTTTCCAATAGGGATTTCAACAACATTGCTTTCACCTTCTCTGCAGTGGTCTAGGTAGCACATGTAGTAATAATTCTTAGGCGCCCCCCGCCAATTTGCAATCAGCCTTCCCTCGTAATGCAGGTAACGCCCTGAAAAGCAGGAAAAATCAAGAAGGATGCCGTTCTTTTCAAGGATAGGAATGACGCTTTTGCAAAAAGAAAGATAACCGCTCCGGTAAGATATCAAGGTTAGTCCTTCTTTGCGCAGTGGTTCTGTCAATGAGCGTATAGATTTCTCCAGCATAATCGGGTCTTTAAGCTCACCCCGGCTAAAGAGACCTTCCTCGTGGCAGTGCACTCCTATGCTGCCGCCTTTTTTTTCTATCTCTTTCCAGAGCGCAATGAATATCGGCTGAAAGAAATACTCTCTTGCAACCGGAGATGTATGCACAAAATGTAGAAGTTTTCCGCCTATAGAGCGGGCAATCTTAATTTCATGCTTAATCAGCCAAGCCAGGCCTTTCCTGTGAGGCTTTCTTTTTGCCTTTGTCAATTCAGTGGAAAAATACTCATCCCAATCACCATCAACAGTAAATACAAAATACAAACTCATGCCTTCCTCCGTCCATAATATAGTATAGAATTTCCTGTATTATGTCAATATAACAATATAATATTCTTACTATGGAAACGCTTTCTAAATCCTTCGCCTTCGCCTTCGGGAAAGTGTCCTGCGTTTGAAGCGGAAAGTGTATCCTGCGCGGTTAGTGTTTGTAATATTTGTGGGGGTGTTGTTTTTGGTGTTTACGTTTATGGAATCTCTTGTTTCTTCTTTGGTTTCCCTGGTGCTGTTTCGGATCATGGTGACGCCTTGACCCTTCAATGAATTTCTCTTTTGGAAGTTCAGGGTGTTCTACTATTTGCAAGGCGGTCTTAATAAGTCTTTCAATGCTTTTGACATCGTTGCCCTGCTCAGGTGTCGCAAAAGATATGGCACGGCCTTCGTGCCCCGCGCGGCCTGTGCGGCCGATACGATGCACATAATTTTCGGTGTCATCCGGAAGATCATAGTTTATAACAAGCTCTATACCTGTAACATCAATGCCCCTGGCAGCTATATCAGTGGCAACGAGTATCTTATATTTTCCTGATTTAAAACCATTCAAGGCCTCTTTTCTCTGGGCAAGTGAACGGTTTGAGTGAATCTCAGCAGCCCTGCGGTTCATCCGCTGTAATCCGCGTGTAATCTTTTTAGCGCCTATCTTTGTCCTGGAGAATATAAGTACCGGACCGTGACAGCGGTCGAGCAATTTTAGTAAAAGCTGCTTCTTTGAGTCTTTCTTAACAATAAATACTTCCTGTATAATGTTCTCCGCAGCAGTTCCTGAGGGAGCGACTTCAACATGTACGGGGAGCTTCATGTGCGCGGCTGCCATTTTTATGATCACTCCCGGTATAGTTGCGGAAAAAAGCATGGTCTGTCTGTCGCGTGGAACAAATTTAATAATTTTTTCAATCTGCGGCAGAAATCCCATGTCAAGCATACGGTCTGCTTCATCCAAAACGAGGACATTTACATCGTTTAAAAGAACTGTGCGCCTCTCCATGTGATCGACAAGGCGTCCGGGAGTAGCCACCAGAACACGCGGGTTCTTCCTTAAGTTTTTTAGCTGCAGATGCATGGATGCGCCGCCTATAATAACAGTGGTCTTTATGCCAAACGACGGGGCAATCTGCTGAAACACCTCATTAACCTGAATAGCAAGCTCCCTGGTAGGCACAAGAATCAGCGCGCGCCCTTTTTTCTGGGAAAGGCGCTGAATAATAGGAACGGCAAAGGCGAGCGTCTTACCGGTACCGGTCTGCGCGACCCCTATGATATCTTTGTCTTCTATGACAATGGGTATGGCCTTATAC
>JABMRJ010000089.1 GCA_013202745.1 Candidatus Omnitrophota bacterium | reverse complement strand
CGACGATGATCATCTTGCCGAGCTTTATATCCTCTATCGCTTCCTGTATCGTATTGAATTTCATGTTGTTGTACCTCAGAATTATAAAAGGCGCACTAATAGAAAACCCCGATATATACTTCGGGGTTATTATCTGCGCCTTTACAATATCTTATCTTTTTGCGCTTTAATCTTCTCTCATCTCGACTGTACGATCGGCCCCGGAATTTCGCCGGGTCAGCCCCGCATCAAAACATGTGCGGAGGTCGTAGGCTTTTACTACCGGTTGAGGAATCTCACCTCACCCCGAAGACAGTATTATTGTAGCACCTTAGTGAAAAATGTCAAGGGTTTTTCACTCGTGCCCTATTATTGAGCGCATGAGGTTGTCCTCGAGGGAGCGCTCGATTTTCCCATGCAACCTTCATATAAGGCCTGTGGTGCCTTTATCGTGTCATACATGTGTAATTGAGTAACACACTATACAACCTCTACTTATCCAATAGAGCCTTCGCTCACTACATAGTATCGAGATCGCGAAGCTAAAGCAGCATAGGGACGGTTCTCAATGTAATCCCAAAACGGTTCCGCGCACAATCCCAAACCTGTCCCCATATCAGTATCAAAAGGGACAGGTTTGAGTTCAGTTGTGGGACAGATTTGGGATTAGCTCCAGAACCGTCCCTAGTAGTACTAGTAGTAAAATGAGGGACAGGTTGGAAGCTAAAATCGCACCCGGTACAAAGGCTTATACAACTTTAGAGGGAAAGGGTTTCTTAAAGGGAAAGGGAGACATACTCTCCCTTTCCCTTTAATATAGACTTACGTGTTGTGAAAATGGCATATTTGTTTGGCATCCAACGAATCTATATCAGTGTTTAGGATGTCAAAAAATATGCCATTTTCTGAATTCTTCTGTGGAAAAGGGTGACAGTGAGCGTGTGGGGGATGTTATGTAGTAGCGAACGTCATAAGGGGAAAACTACGTTTTCCCCTATGAAATAAAAAAAGGAGGCGCTGGATTTATATTAATCCATTATTACAGACGCCTCCCGCTTAGCCCCGGTTGGGTTAGGCTAAGACCGCTTCTTTTTTCTCATTTTTCTTTGAAAGCTTAACGGAGATAATCTTCGATACCCCCGACTGCTGCATGGTAATACCGTACATTATATCGGCGATACTTATCGTCTTCTTATTATGTGTAATTATGATAAACTGTGACTGCTTCGCAAATTCCTCAAGGGCCTTGCTGAACCTTCCTATATTTGATTCGTCGAGCGGCGCATCTATCTCATCCAGGAAACAGAATGGGCTCGGCTTTATCTTAAACATTGCAAATAAGAGCGCCGTAGCCGTAAGCGCCTTCTCTCCGCCCGAAAGGAGTGAGATTGTCTGGAGCTTCTTGCCTGGAGGCCTGACTATTATCTCTATACCGCTCTCGAGGACATCCTTGTCGTCTAAGAGGACTATCTCCGCCTTGCCCCCTCCAAAAAGGAACCTGAAATAATTCTTGAACTCAACCTGTATGCTTTCAAAGGTCTCTATAAAGAGAGATCTCGTGGTCTGGTTTATCTTTCTTATAGCCTTAAGGAGCTGCTCTTTCGCGCTTGCAAGATCTTCCTGCTGGTGCTTTAAGAATGCATACCTCTCCTGGAGTTCCTTGTGCTCATCAATGGCGACGAGATTAACCGGCCCTACCTTTTCAACGGTCTGGCTCAGCTGGTCTACCTCTTCTTCAACTGCGTCAGGGTTATCTATGCCTCCGAGGGTAGGAAGTATCTCTTCTAAATCCATCTTATAGACCTGCCCGATCTTGTTGCGGATAGATTCCATCTGGAAAGATATCTGCGTCTGTTCCATCTCAATACTGTGCGTCTTATCCTTTATACCGCCAAGGCCTTCCTTCTCCTTATTGACCTTCTCTTCTTTCTCTTGGACAATCTTACGAAGCTGCAACTCCTCTTCCTCGAGTATATTCAATTCCTTCTCTACGATCACGACTCTCTCTTTTAAGTGTTCGCTATCCGTTTCGAGGGCCTTTACCTCATCCCTCAACTCAGCCTGTTTGCGGGAAGATTCTTCGCGAGAATCTTTTTTGTTATCCAAGATCTTCACCTGTTCTTCGTAATACTCCTTCTGGTTCTGCGCCCTCTTAATGAACTCATCTTCCTGCCCTTTTATGGAGGTAAGTTCTGTTTGTATCTGGGTTATGGAGACGACAAGATCCTCTCTCTTATTTGCACCTGTCTCTACGAAGTTTTGCGAATCGGTAATGAGCCTCTGGAGCTCGGCCTCCGCCTTTGCAGCCTCCTCAACCTTTGCTTTTAATTCATTCTCGTTATTGATAAGCTCGTCTTTCCTTAAGAGCGACTCTTCCATCTCAAGCTCTACGAGATCTACCTCTTCTTTTACCTTCTTATGCTCTTTTTCGAGATTCATCTCGGCCGATTTTCTCTGGGCAAGCTCAATCTCTTCTGTGCGCAGTAGCCCCTCCACCCGCTTTATCTTGGCCTGGTAATCCTCCATGAGCTCCTTCTTTACATGGAGCTCCTGCTTGAGACTGAGCACCTCTTTTTCTGACTGCTCAATATGCTCCTCAGTCTCTCTTATCCTCCTCTGCCTGCCTATGACACTAGATGTAAAGTCCTCTGAATGGCTTCCTCCGGTTATCTTGTCTTTTGTAATAATATCGCCCTTTGCAGTAACAAACTTCATCCTCTTTTTATTCTCAACGTCGAGTGCTTCCATCAAGGAATCGGCATCCTGCACACTGCTTACAAGGTAGGTATCTCTAAGGAGTTCCTTAAATAAGGATGTATATTGCGGGTCGAATTTTATAAAGTTGATCATCTTGCCCAATATCAGTCTATTTTCCGGCATGGAGTCACCGGTATCCGTATAACCGTTCTGCTTTATAAAGCTCGCCTTTCCTAAATTATTCCTCTTTAAGTACTCTATGGCAGTAAATGACGCTTTCCAATCATCGACTATGAGTGTCTGGAGATTTTCAAGGAGCGCTGCTTCACAGGCCGCTTCATATCCCCTCTTCGGCTCGAGGAGTTCTGCCAGGGGCTTGCATATACCCTCTATACTGAGCTTTCTTTCAGAGAGCCCCTTTAAGAGTGACTGCGTCCCGCCCGTGAACCCTTCGTTGCGCTTCACCAGATCTTTTAAGAAATTCAGCTTCGAATGGAGGGACAATATAGAATTTTTTGAGTCGTTTATATTCTTCTCTAAAATGACGAATGTGTCTTTCTCTTTCTTTAAACTATTCTGTAGCGCTATCCTCTCCTGTTCGAGTGATTCTACCTTTGTTATGATCTCATTTACAGCCTGCCTTGCTTGGGAAAGGTTGCTATCTAAGGCGGTAATCTCCTTTATGACATTCTCCTTCTCCATGTTGAGCCGCCTCAGGCGCGCCTGGACATTCTGCATATCGCTCGTTATCTTGGCGATCTCATTTCTTGCGCGTGACTGGACCGATAATACATCTACGACACTCAATTTGTTGGATCTTATGGAGTCGCCATTCCTTGTAATCTCTTCCTTAAGCGAAGCCAACTCCGCCTCTTTGGCTACAAGCATGCTCTCCTTTTCTCTACTCTCCTTAAGCATAAGCGTAAGCTTATTGGTCACATCGTCGATCATCTTTGCCATATCGTCGATGCGGGAGCTCGAGGAATCTATTTCGTTCTTTAGATCTATCTCAAACCTCTGGAGCTCCTGGAGCCTCTCTTTATCGAGGTTGATCTTATCGTGGTTCTTGCGCAGGGATATGTCGGCTTCGCTTGAGTCGCTGCGGTACTGTGAGATCTTGGATTTTAATTTATTGTCTTTCTCTTTTAATTCAGTGAGTTCCCGGTCTATCTCATTTATGCAGTTGGTATACTCACTCTCCCTATCCTTAATACCGGCCTTCTCTGTCTCTAAAGCATTCTTCTTGGTACTCATTCCGCTATATTTATAGCCGGCAAGCCTGGTATCGAGGTCTTTGAGCCTATCGAAGAGCTCCTGATAACGCCTTGCTTTCCGCGCCTGTCTCTCAATGGAATTTACCTGTCTCTCCACCTCTTTTGCAATATCATTTACCCTGGAGAGATTCTGCTCGGTATGCTCGAGCTTTCTCATCGCCTCGCGTTTTTTGGATTTATACCTGGTTATCCCGCTGGCTTCTTCAAAAACGGCCCGGCGGTCATCAGGGTTGGTGCTCAATATCTGGCCTATCTTACCCTGCTCTATCATTGAGTAGGCGTTTATGCCCATGCCCGATCCCATGAGCATCTCATTTATATCTTTAAGGCGCACAAGATTCTTATTTATAAGATATTCGCTCTCTCCTGAGCGGTACAACCTGCGTGTTATGGTCACTTCGTCATATTCTATAGGAAGGAATTTAGATTCGTTTGAGAGCGTAAGCGATACCTCTGCATAACCTAGAGGCTCCCTCAGATCTGTTCCGTTAAAGACTACATCCTCCATCTGGGCACCGCGCAGGGACTTTGCCGATTGCTCACCCAGGACCCACCTTACCGCATCTGCTATATTGCTCTTGCCGCAGCCATTCGGGCCCACTATGGCAGTTATGCCCTTTTCGAAATTGATCTTAGTCTTGTCTGCAAAGGATTTAAAACCGAACATCTCAAGGCTTTTAAAATACATATTACTTTCCTCTCTTAAGTATCTTCTTCAACTTCTCCAGGTCTTCACCGGTATATTCCCTGTATCTGTTTATAGGATTCCTTCTCGCCTTGGGGAATATATGCTTCTTCTCATAATTAAGCACAGTACCTTTATATAACCCAAGAACATCTGCTACTTCCTGTATATTATATAACTTTTCCATGGTCATAGTCATACAAACTTATATAAACGTTAAGAAGGTTATTTAAACAACTATATACTTATATAAACATATATAAAGAGGTAGTTGTTTAAAAGTATACCTTATTATAGTGTAGTTGTCAAGCAGGTCTCTTTATTTTTCTTTGAAGCGTTTTGTTAAGGCGGGAACTATCTCGAAGAGGTCCCCCACTATCCCATAAGTGGCTACATTGAATATAGGGGCATCGGGATCCTTATTTATAGCTACTATAATTTCGGCGGATTGCATACCTATAAGATGCTGTATCTGCCCGCTTATACCGCAGGCTATATATATCTTCGGACATACGGTCTTACCCGTCTGCCCTACCTGGTGAGAATATGATATCCAGTCGGCATCTACCGCAGAACGTGAAGCGCCTACTGCGCCCCCCAGGGCCTCTGCCAGATCCCTTAAGACCTGGAAATTCTCAGGGCCGCCCAGACCTCTTCCTCCGGATACTATTATATCGGCCTCGGCAAGATTGACCGTAGACTCAAGCTCCTCTACTATATCCAGTATGCTCGTGCGGGATTTTAAGAGATCCTTACTGTAATCTTTCTTTATTATCTCACCTGTAAGTGATTCATCCGCTGCGGCCTCTTTCATGACCTTATGCCTTACCGTAGCCATCTGCGGCCTTGAGTTTGGTGTGATTATGGTGGCCATTATATTTCCGCCGAATGCAGGCCTCGTCTGGAGCAGCATCTTATCCTTTTCGTCAATATCGAGCCCCGTGCAGTCGGCAGTAAGCCCGGTCTTTATGCTGATGGCGACTCTCGATATGAGGCTCCTGCCTATAGTACTGGCGCCGCACAGAAGGATCTCCGGTTTGTATTCATTTATGAGCTCAACCAATACATTGGTATAGGGTTCGTCGAGATAGTTCTTAAGCTCGGGTGCGTCGACGAGATATACCTTCTTTGCGCCGCGATGTATAACGCTCTTCGCCTCTTCGGCTACGTCGCTTCCAATGAGCACTCCGCAGAGATTGCACCCCAATTTTTCTGCAAGTTTCTTACCTTCCCCCAAGAGTTCCCATGAAACACTCTGTACCTTACCCTTCTTCTGTTCACAGAATACCCAGACGTCCTTATAGCCGTTTAAGTCCCTTGTAGGCGAGCTCTGTTTCTTTATCTCAATAGCGGCAAATTTACATACAGGCACGCATGCCCCGCAGAGGTTGCACTTTGCAAAATCTATAATGGCCATCTTCTCCTTAATCTCTATGGCCCCGAACGGGCAGGCCTTAACGCAGAGTTTACACCCCCCGCATTTATCGTCAATAATCCTGATAGACACTATATCCCCCCTTTTATGACTATATTATCAATCAACCTCGTCTTGCCGACTTTTACAGCCAATGCAATTAAAGCGTCTTTTTTTACTCTCTTGATCTCCTTTAAATTATCTTTGTCAACTATTGATATATACTCTATACGCATACTTCCTTTAGATCTAATAATTCGGCTCATCTGGGATCTTATACTGCGCACATCCTGCACGCCTGCCTTTATCAGCCTCCTGGCAAGTTTAAGCGATTCATAGAGCACGGGCGCATCAATGCGTTCTTTAGCTGAAAGATACCTGTTTCTCGAACTCATTGCGAGGCCATTCGCCTCCCTTACAATAGGCATGACCTTTATCTTTACATCCATATTTATATCTCTTACCATCTGCTTTATTACTACAGCCTGCTGCGCGTCCTTCTGTCCGAAGTATGCCACGTCGGGCTGGACGGTATTGAACAATTTAGCTACCACAGTAGATACCCCTGTAAAATGTCCGGGCCTCGAGGCCCCGCACAAGGTTCCCGTTATATCTTTGACATCTACGTATGTCCTGTATCCTTCGGGATAGATCTCTCTTACCTTAGGGTAAAATATTAAATCTGCGCCTGCCTGTTTTGACAGTTTCTCATCGCGTTTAAAATCGCGGGGATATTTCTTGTAATCCTCTTTGGGACCAAACTGCGTTGGATTGACAAAGATGCTCACAACAGAGATATCATTCTCTTTATGCGCCCGCCTTATCAGGCTCAAGTGGCCTTCGTGGAGATAGCCCATCGTTGGGACAAACCCGATAGAGCTGCCCCTGCACTTCTTGAGCTTGATATAATCCTGGATGGTCTTTACGGTCTTAAATACCTTCATCGGCTGTTAAGGAGATCTTTCAGGGGATATTTTACAAAATCCCTCTCGTTCATGCGGGGATGGGGAATTATAAGGTCCTTCTCTTCTATTTTCTTATCTCCGTAAGTCAGTATATCCAAATCTATGGTACGGGGGCCGTTCTTTACGGTCCTCTCCCTTCCAAGGGTGATCTCTATATCCATCAATTTCTCAAGCAGCTCCCTCGGTGAATAATCTGTCTCTATCCTGACAACCCCGTTTAAGTACATCCCCTGCGCAGGCCCGCCAACAGGCTCTGTTTCATATAACGGGGAGACCTTGTCCACCTTTATCTTTTCCAAATTACCCATCAATTCCATGGCCGTATCTACATATCTCTTTCTGTCACCCAGGTTTGATCCTATGCCAATAAAAGCCACGGTCATATGATCCTCTTTATCCTCTTGATGGCTTCCTTCATCCTCTTTTTAGGGACGGTGAGCGCCATCCTCACGTAACCTTCGCCGTGTTCACCGAAGCCTACGCCCGGGGTTGCGACTATATCCGCCTTCTCGAGCAGGAGCCGAGCCATAGATATGGAATCCTGTCCATCCAGATTCCTGGCCCATACGTAGAATGTAGCCTTCGGCTTTTCTACTTTCCAGCCGATAGAATTGAGTCCGTCGATGAGTACGTCCCTGCGCTCCTGATACATCTTATTGATGCCATCCATGTAGCCCTTCTTGCCTTTAAGGGCAGCTATACCGGCATGCTGCACGGCATTGAATATACCGGAATCTATATTGGACTTAACCTTTGCAAGCGCAGATATTATATCCTTATTGCCGCAGGCCATGCCTATTCTCCAGCCTGTCATATTATATGTCTTCGACAGAGAGTGAAACTCAACACCCACCGCTTTTGCGCCTTCGGCCTCAAGAAAGCTCGGCGGCATGTACCCGTCATACGAAAGCTCTGTATAGGCGGCATCACTCAATACTATGATATTGTTCTTTATGGCAAAGGCGGTAACCTCCTGGTAAAAACGCCTGTCACAAACAGCGCCTGTAGGGTTGTTTGGATAATTAAGAAATAAAATCCTTGCCCTGTTTAATGTTGTATCATCTATTGATCCTAAATCAGGCAGGAAATTATTCTCTGCCTTAAGGGGCATGTCATAAGGTTCGCCTCCTGCAAATATGGTCCCATTTCTATAAGGAGGATAGGCTGGGTTTGGTATGAGCGCTACATCGCCCGGATTTATAAATGCCAGGGGCATGTGCGCAATACCTTCCTTGGAACCTATTAAAGGCAGGATCTCCGTCTCCGGATCGAGACTCACACCGAATCTCTCCCTATACCAGACAGCAACGCCCTCCCTGAACTCCCTAAGCCCTTTGTTGGACGGATATACATGTGTAGAAGGGTCCTTGATAGCCTTTGCCATCGCCTTCATTATAAAGTCCGGCGTAGGTGTGTCGGGATCGCCCACTCCGAGGTCTATGATGTCTCTTCCTTCATCAAGTGCTCTCTTTTTCTGTGAATCTATCTCCACAAAAAGATAAGGAGGGAGCTTTTTTAATCTTTCAGATAGATCGATCTTTATACCCATGACTCTCCTAATCGTTTATACCCAGTACCTCGTTCATGCTAAAGAAACCTTTTCTTTTCTTTGCAATAAACTTTGCTGCAATTACAGCACCTTTCGCAAAGACATCACGTGATTTAGCATGATGGGTTATCTCGAGCGTCTCTTCTTTGCCGTCAAATACTATTGTATGGTCGCCCGCCACTTCACCGGTCCTCTTTGAATCGACTTTTATATCGCCCGGCGCTACGTTGCGTGTATCCACTATTATATCCTTGAGCCTCTTTGCCGTCCCGCTCGGGGCATCCATTTTATGGATATGGTGTGTCTCTGAAATAGACGCTCTATACGTCTTGTCAAGGACAGCGGATGCCTTCTCTATAAGTTTAAAGAGCAGGTTTACGCCTACAGACATATTCGGCGAAAAAACTACAGGGATATTTTTTGCCGCCTCTTTTATGTGCTTAAGCCCCTTTTCATCAATCCCGGTGGTCCCTATCACAATGGCCTTGCCCGCTTTCTTTACGATGGCTATATTCTTTATAGTCGCTTCCGGTGTCGTAAAGTCTATAAGTACATCGCAGCCATTTATAATAGGCCCCGGGTCATCATTTATATCGAATGCCCCTGAGAGTTCCAGCCCCGGATCATCCTCTATAAGCTTCTTTATCCTGAGCCCCATCCTGCCGTTAGATCCGCTTACAGCCACCTTAATCATTTATATCAGCCCCTGTTTTTTTAGAGCACCTTCAAGCTTCTTGACCGTATCCGCCGTTGGAGGACAGAGAGGTAATCTCCACTCCGGCTCCATTATCCGCATTATACCCATCGCCGCCTTGACAGGGATGGGATTCGTCTCTATAAAGAGTGACTTAAAGAAAGGTTCAAGCCTGTTGTGGAGCTTCTGTGCCTCATCTATCTTTCCTTCCTGTAATAATTTCACAAGGTCCGCCATCTCTTTTGGTATGATATTGGCAGCCACAGAGACGACACCCTTACCGCCTGCATTCATGATGGGCAGTGTCATGGCATCGTCGCCGCTTAAGACGGTTATATCGCAAAGCGCTACTATCTGGTTCACCTGTTCAATACTCCCGCTCGCTTCTTTTATCGCAACTATATTATCGATTTTATTCAATGCGGCGATCGTCTCGGGCTTGATAGATATGCCGGTCCTCGACGGAACATTATAGAGCATCACAGGGATATCGGCTGCCTTTGCTACAGCCTCAAAATGGAGGTACTGTCCCTGAGGGGTCGGCTTATTATAATATGGTGTTATCGAAAGTACGCCGTCACAACCCGCCTTCTTTGCATATTTGGTCAAGCTCACCGCCTCACTTGTATTATTGGAACCTGCGCCGGTAACTACAGGGACTCTTCTTTTTACAGTCTCGACAGTTATATCCATAAGGCGCTTCTGCTCATCATGGGAAAGAGTCGCCGCTTCGCCCGTGCATCCGCAAGGAACTATGCCGTCAGTGCCGTTTTTGATCTGGCGCTCTATAAGCTCCCTGAACTTATCTTCATCTATCTTTGAGTTCTTAAAAGGCGTGACCAACGCCACGAATGAACCTTTAAACATGATCTATCCTCCCGTTGTAGACTACCTTTGCCTCGCCTTCCAAGTATACATTCTTAATAGATTTTCCCTTCTTATCAAAATATACCCTTAATGTCTCTTTGCTTTTTGTCCTGACATCTATATGGGACTTCATGCCGTGAAGCAGGCTCGTTATAAGAGCTGACGCAGTAGAGCCTGTGCCGCATGCGTACGTCTCTGATTCTACGCCTCTCTCATAAGTCCTTACCTCTATCTCATTAGCGCTTATCTCTTTTACAAAATTTACATTCGTCCCCCCGGGCTTAAATGTCTTATGATGCCTTATCCTGGAACCGATAGACTCCACCTTAACTTTATCAAGATCCTTTACAAAAGATACCACATGCGGGACACCGGTATTTATGGTATGGATCTTATATCTCTTCTTACCTATGGATAGATTGAGATTGAGCTTTATCTCTTTAGGATCTGTAAGCCTGATCTTTACCCTTAACCCCACGACCTCGGCATCGATAATACCCGCGCCCGTCTCGATCTGCATATATCTTGAAGCTATATCGTTCTCGACGGCGTACAGGGCAACACACCTTGAACCGTTGCCGCACATATCGACTTCGGAACCGTCTGAATTAAATATCCTCATTTTAAAATGGGCCTTCGCGGACTCTTCCATAAGAAGCATACCATCTGCGCCGACAGACCTCTTCCTCTCACAAAGCCCTTTTGCTATCTCAGAAATAGAGATCCCATAATGCGAGAGCGCATCATCCCTGTTATCCATAACCACAAAGTCGTTGCCGCTTGCAACCATCTTCGCAAATGGTCTACCTTCCATTATCTCAACTCCCTGGGTACAGCTTCGCCCTTTATGAGGTCTCTGTAGGATTCCCTCTCCCTTATTACATGGAATCTGTTTTTGATGACCATAACCTCTGCAACTCTGGGCCTCGAATTGTAATTGCTTGACATTGTGTATCCATAGGCACCTGCGCCCATTACCGCAAGAAGGTCGCCCTGGCCTATCAGGGGCATACGCCTCCCCTTGGCCAGGAAATCGCCGCTTTCACATATCGGACCCACTATATCCGCTATGATGTAAGGGGCCCTCTTTTGTAAACAGCGCACGACCGGCTGTATATTATGGTAAGAATTGTAAAAAGAAGGCCTTACCAGGTCATTCATGCCGGCATCTACAATGACAAAATTCTTCTGCAGGCTCTCCTTTAAATATAGCACCTTTGTAACGAGAATGCCGCTATTACCGGCTATAAAACGGCCGGGTTCCAATATCACCTTGACCCGCATCCTCTTTATTATCGGTAGTATGGCCTTTGCAAAACGGGGTGCCGTCTGGGGGCGTTCTTTTCCGTATACTATGCCTAATCCCCCGCCTATATTCAGATACTCGATCTTTACGGGTATCTTCTTCATAAAAGAGTAGACCCTCTTTAGCGCCCTTATATACGGCCGCGAACGTGTTATCTGCGAGCCTATATGCACATGCAGGCCGTTTATCCTTAAATTAGGAAATGCTTCGGTCCTCTCGAGTATACGCCTTGCAGCGGCAAAATCTATGCCGAACTTACTCTCACTCGTTCCGGTGACAACATACCTATGTGTCTTTACGGCAACGTCAGGATTGAGTCTTATCGATATATTGACGGTCTTGCCCAGCATGTCTGCAACATCATCTATAAGCGCCATCTCGGGAAGAGATTCTACATTAAAAAAGAGTATATCCGCGCGTATCGCCTCTTCTATCTCTCTGCGCGTCTTGCCTATGCCTGCATATACTATTTTTTTAGGGTTGATATCGGTCCTCAATGCCTTGTACAACTCACCCCCGCTTACTATATCGAGCCCTGCGCCCTCCCTGACCAGCGCCCTGCATACGGCCGTATTGGAGTTGGCCTTCATGGAGAAACATATGAGCGGATCTACGCTCTTAAATGCCTTCTCTATCTTACGGAAGTGGTCTACCAGGGTATTATGGCTATAAAGATAAAACGGTGTCCCCACACTCCGCGCTATCTCTCTTACATCCTGCGATTCGCAGTATAATTCATTATTTTTATATCTAAAATCATGCATTGCCCAGTTTCCTTCTCCATCTCTTTATGGCACTCTTTACCATTGTGG
>JABMRJ010000005.1 GCA_013202745.1 Candidatus Omnitrophota bacterium | reverse complement strand
TCCAGAGGGCAAAAGAGTCTGTCCGCGTCCTGGAAGAGTTTACAAAGATAATGGACAGAGAGCTTGCACTTAAATTTAAAGATATAAGGTTTAAGGTATACAACACGGAAAAGGCATTAATTGAAGAACTCGGGTCTGTACGTAATACTAGACAGGGCTATCGCAGGCGATAGGGATCTTGCTGATATTGCGGAAGATATTATAGATGGTGGTGCCGATCTTATACAGCTCAGAGATAAGGTATCCTCTGATAGTAAATTCTTAAAGACGGCAAAGAGCTTAAGAAAGATTACAAGAAAGAGACGTGTTCTTTTAATCATAAATGACCGGGCAGATATTGCCATAGCATCAGACTCGGACGGCCTCCATATAGGAGGAGACGATCTCCCCCTGGCTGAGGCGAGAAGACTTATTGGTAAAGATAAGATAATAGGCATATCTACACATAGCCTGCAAGAGGCGCTCCTGGCGCAGGAAAACGGAGCCGATTACATAGGGGTCGGCCCCATATTTAAGACGGCCTCAAAGCCCGATCTTAAACCCATAGGTCCTGATATAGTTTCACAAATCTCTGCACATATAGATATCCCTGCCTTCTTTATAGGCGGAATAGATCTAAACAATCTCTACGAGATAACGGGGCGCGGCGGTCAGTCTATAGCGGTGGCATCTGCTATCTTGAATACGGCTGACATATCGCGAACTGTAAGAGCATTCAAGGAAACCTTACATAACGCAAAAGTAACAGCATGACACAATTAGAATCTGCAAGAAATAATATTATAACGGACGAGATGCGGAGAGTCTCAAAGATAGAGGGCATGGATACCTGTACCTTAAGAGATCGGATCGCGTCAGGCGAGATAGTCATACCTAAGAATACACTCCATAAGATAGAGAATATCTGCGGCATAGGCAGGGGGTTGAAGACAAAGGTAAATGCAAATCTCGGGGCTTCGAATAATGCCCCTGACATGTCAAAAGAGATGGAGAAGTTAAAGATCGCCGTAGAAGCGGGTGCGGATACAGTGATGGACCTCTCGGTAGGTAAAAAGATAAATGATATGCTCAATGATACACTAAAATATTCACCCGTACCCGTAGGGACAGTCCCCCTGTATGAAGTGGCTACCAATATCCTCGCAAACGGCGATATAGGTGACATGGCCTGGAATGATATAGAAGATGTAATCATAAGACAGGCCGAGATGGGCGTAGACTTCTTTACCATACATGCAGGCGTCACAAAGGAGATAGTTGAATTTTTAAAAAAGAGAGAGCGTATACTCGATGTAGTAAGCAGGGGCGGTTCTTTTATGGTCGACTGGATCTCAAAGAATGGTGATGAAAACCCGCTCTATACCAATTTCGACCGCATTCTCGAGATAGCTAAGAGATATGATGTAACATTGAGTCTTGGCGACGGTATGAGACCTGGTGCCATAAAAGATGCCGGTGACGAGGCGCAGATCCAGGAACTTATAGTGCTCGGAAGACTCTCAAAGCGCGCAAGGGACTTCGGTGTCCAGGTAATGATAGAAGGGCCCGGGCACGTTCCCATAAACCAGATTAAATATAATGTAGAGATGGAAAAATCCATCTGCCAGGGGGCGCCATTCTACGTGCTTGGCCCTCTCGTAACGGATATCGCTCCCGGATACGACCATATCGTAGGCGCGATCGGCGGCGCAATAGCGGCCAGTTACGGAGCAGATTTTTTATGTTATGTTACACCGTCAGAGCACCTGCGCATACCGGATGGGGCAGATATAAAAGAGGGTGTCATAGCATCGCGTATCGCAGCCCATGCAGCAGATATAGCCAAAGGTATAAAAGGCGCTCAAGAGAAGGATGTATCTCTTTCGTCTGCAAGAAAAGTGAGGGACTGGAAGAGACAGTTTGCACTCGCCATAGATCCCGAGAAGCCGACAGCATATAGAAAAGCTTCCAGCCCTAAATCGGATGATGTATGTTCGATGTGCAATGAATTCTGTCCTATAAAAAGAGTGGAGGAGTCTTTTAAAAGATGAGCGTATTAGTAGTAGGTTCGGTAGCATTCGATTCCGTAGAGACGCCTTTCGGCAAGCATAGAGATCTTCTCGGCGGTTCCGCATCATACTTTTCCATCAGTGCAAGCTATTTTACAAAAGTGCGGATGGTGGCGGTAGTCGGGAAAGATTTTCCCAGGAAGCATATAGATCTTTTCAAGAAATACGGCATAGATACAGGCGGGCTTCAGGTAGTCCATGGCAAGACCTTCAGGTGGGAGGGGAGATATGAGCATGATATGAATGCGGCTGAGACTATAGCAACACATCTAAATGTCTTTCGCACGTTCAGCCCTGATATACCCCGCAGATATCGCGATACGCGCAATATCTTCCTTGCCAATATAGACCCGGATATACAATTCGATATACTTAAGCAGGTCAGATCTCCGCGCCTCGTCGCATCTGATACCATGAACTTCTGGATAGACAACAAGAAAAGAGAGCTTACGCGGCTCTTAAAGTCGAAAAAGATCGATCTCTTCTTATTGAATGATGCTGAAGCGCGGCAGTTCTCAGGCGAGGTAAACCTCTTAAGAGCTGCAAGGTATATATTATCCTTAGGGCCAAAGATGGTGATAATAAAGAAAGGTGAACACGGAAGCCTCTTCTTTTCACGAAAGACGGCCTTTTCAGTGCCGGGGCTTCCACTGGAGACTATCTGCGATCCGACGGGCGCCGGTGATACATTTGCCGGAGGGGTAATGGGTTACTTAAGCCGATTTAAGAATATAGACGACGCAAAGGTAAAGAGGGCGATAATATACGGAAGCATTATGGCGTCATTTAATGTAGGCAGATTCAGCCTGAAAGGGCTGCTGGGATTGAATAAGCAACTCATTGACAAAAGGTATAAGAGCTTTAAGGAGCTGACGCGGTTCTAGGGGGCGAGTCGGCCCCTCGGCTGCTATAGCGCCTTCCCTCGCTTGCGCTCGGGACGGTGCTAGTTGATAAACTCGGAGCACCGCGGGACGAAATTTACCAGCACGAAAAAGATAGTAAATTTCGCGAGCGTAGTTCAATGGTAGAACTCCAGGCTTCTTAAGTGAGTAGATAACTTACGGAGCGAAGCGACGTAAGTTATAGGCTATGTTGTCCTGGTATAGGCCGTCTGCGAACTTAATCCCGCACTTTGAAAAAGTGCGGGGCCAAGCTGTTTGATAAATTGTGAAGTATAGCGGGATAGTCCCTCAGCTACTTCGTAGCTTCGGGACGAAATTTACCAGCACGAAAAAGATAGTAAATTTCGCGAGCGTAGTTCAATGGTAGAACTCCAGGCTTCTTAAGTGAGTAGATAACTTACGGAGCGAAGCGACGTAAGTTATAG
>JABMRJ010000088.1 GCA_013202745.1 Candidatus Omnitrophota bacterium | reverse complement strand
CATAATTCACAGTATTCACAAAAAGAAAAAGGTGCCCAAAAAGAAAAAGGGCTACTACTAAAACCGGACACTTCTAAATGTGTTAAAACAGGACATTTCTAAATGTGCTTGACAGTGAGAATATTTTACTTGAAGACGAAACGCATTGTAGTATAATGGCGGTGGCATATTTAACAAAGGGGAGAAGGATGTTTAGATTTTGTATAATTACTTTAGTTGTTTTTCCGATACTTACATTTTTATTTAGCGGCAGCTCTTTTGCTTTTGACGCCGACGATCTCCAATACTGGAATACCGAAAGCGCATCTTATAAGATCAATAAAGACTGGAAGATAAAAGCAGAGGAAGAACTGCGTTTTAGCGAGCATGCCAGGGGATTATATTATGAACATACAGACTTAGGGCTAACATACTCAGGTCTTGCAAAGTGGTTTGATGTAGGCGTAAATTACAGGCTGATATACGAAGACAAGGGTGAGAAGCGGAAGCATGAGAACAGGCCCCATATCAATGCCACGCTTAAATATTCCCCGGGTAATCTCAACCTGAGCAATAGAAGCAGGATGGAGTTTCGTAACAAGCAGGACTCTGATGATGCGTGGCGCTACAGGAATAAGTCTATTGCAAAGTTCTCCTATAATTTAATGAAGAACCTCAAGGCGAGCCCCTATATTGCAAATGAGAGCTTTCTCGACTTTGATGAGGAAGAGTACAGCAGAAACAGGCTCTACTCAGGAGTCGACTTTAAGATATTCAAGAATTTCGGCATAGATGTATACTATCTCTGGGAAGCCAATTATATAGAGAGTAAAGACAGCTGGAAGAGTTATAATATAATCGGGACTAAGGCAAAACTTTCTTTCTAAGAAGGTCTCTTAAAAAACCAGATTGACATTATACCATTAGGAAATTTAATGATTTTAAAGTGAATGAAAGGGGGTAGTGATGTTTAAAGGGTTAACCGCAATTGTAATAGCAATAATGTTAGTATCTTTTGCAACAGCTGCTTATGCCTCGACGGATGAATTTGTCGAAGGTATGAGAAATAAGCTCTGGAGAGGCGCTGTAAATACTTTGACCGGCTGGGTAGAATTACCGACCCAGATAATCAAGGGTTATAGCGAAGGCTTTATGGGTGATGAGACCGGCAAGGTAGCGGGTACTGTAATGGGCATATTCGATGGCTTATGTCATTTTGCTGGCAGGACCGCATCAGGCCTTGTAGACCTTTTCGGATTTTGGACGGCAAACCCAGTTGATAACGCAGGCGTAGGCCTTCCTCTCGATGCAGAATATGCATGGGAAGAAGGGGAGCCGTACGATATGTTCGACCCCAACCTGATGGACGGGGGCGTAAAGCCTATAGGCAAGAAGCTCTTAAGAGGGGCTGGAAATATTTTTCTCGGCGTAGCTGAACTGCCTGGACAGGTCATAAAGGGCGCTTCAGAAGGTGCCCCGGACCTCGGCATAATAAAGGGTTTATGGTACTGGTACAGCCGTGAAGTATACGGTTTCTCGGATATAGTAACAGTATTATTGCCTGGCACAAAAGACCAGGTCGGCATGCCATTCGATGAAGAGTACCCATGGGATGCTCTTGTGGACAATATGTAGTAATCGAGAAATTTCTATTACAAATAGAGGGGCAAGAATTTTTCTTATCCCTCTATTTGCTTTTTATAAGAATATTATGGTATAATATTATCATGAAGAGGCTATGGGTTTCCTTATTAGTCTGCTGTATTATTATAGCTTCATCTCAACAGGCATATCCGCGAGATGTAAAAAGCTCAAATGTAAATGAGCTCATCGAAGAAGCCTTAAAAAATAACCCGCATATTCAGGCTGCTTATAATAGATGGAAAGCAGCTGCATATAGAGTGAAGAATGTTTCGGCCATTCCGGACCCTATAGGTAAATATACCTACCTTGGCGAGAGCATAGAGACGAGAATCGGTCCCCAGGAGCATAAATACGCCCTATCGCAAACCATACCATTTCCGATGAAACTTTATCTTAAGGGAAAATCAGCTGTAAAAGAGAGAGAAATGTTAAAAGAAGAATATGAGGCTGCAAAGAGAGACCTCATAAAAGATATTAATTTTGTATATTATGACCTATACTGGCTGGATAAGGCGCAGATAGTCTTAAATGAAGAGAAGACGGTCCTGGAGAGCCTGGAAAAAGTAGCCAGGGTAAAATTTGAGACAGGTTATGTTCCTCAGCAGGATGTCATAAGGGTCGGGGTGGAGATATCCAAGATAATAGACAGGATATTGACTGTAAAACAACAGAGAAAATCAAAAGAGGCTATGATGAACAGCCTCTTAAATCGCCCTAAGAGAATTCCGTTAGAACCAATAGAAGATATTGGATTTGAAGAATTTTCACACGAATTAGACCAACTCCGCAAGATTGCTTCTAAGAGCAGGCAGGAGTTAATAGAAGCCAATCTGAACGTAGAGAAGGCAAAATATGAAAAGTCGCTCAGCCAGTTAAATTTTATTCCGGACTTTACCTTCGGCTTCGATTACATCTCTGTAGGCAGCGGTTCCACCGTGATGTCTAATGACGGCAGAGATGCCTGGATGACTACCTTTGCTGTAAATATACCCTTATGGTTTGACAAGCTCTATACAGAGATCAAGGAGAAAGAGATGTCCCTTAAGGCAGCAGAACATGATTATGACGATACCAAAAACAGAGTAACATACGAGATAGAAGATATCTACTTCAAGATCGTTACATATAAGGATATAGTATCGTTATATAAGACGGCATTATTGCCGCAGACAGAACAAGCTTTCGAAGCTGGCAGGACAGGCTACGAGAGCGGTAAAGTCGACTTTCTTGACTGGCTAGATTCTGAAAGGGTATTGCTACAGACGAGATTGGCTTATTATAAGGCAATAGCAGATTATCAGAAATCAATAGCCTACCTTGAGAGGATTATAGGTACTGATATTTAAAAAGGAGCAGAAGTATATGGGGATAAAAAAACTATTTGGAACCACTCTTTTAATAGCTTTAATAATTTTTTCCGGAGCGTTATATTTTGCCGGATCAGCGGCTAATGCCGAGAATGAGGAAGATGTAGATTATTATACCTGCGGCATGCATCCGAGCGTGAGGGTCTCTCCTGAAGAATATAATAAAGGCAGTAAGAGCTGTCCTATCTGCAATATGAATCTAACTGCTGTTTATAAAGAAGAATCAAGTGACAGCGAGATCTTCTATGGGTGCGGTGTGGATAGTGACGGTAAATGCCCCCATTGTGATTTAGGTCAACCTGATGCAGATTGCATATGCGGAGGTCATACATTTACCATAAAGGGCGAGAAGATAAATTGTCCGGTATGCCATAAGCCGTTAAGAAAGCTCAAGCAAGAAGAGATCGATAGGCTAAATAACGTTGTGAGCAGGGTTAAGATCAAGACGTCCCAGGCACGGCTGGCAGGTGTTAAGACAGAACCTGTCATAGAGACAAAACTTTATAAAAAGATACGTACAACAGGCAAGGTCGCTTATGATCCGGACCTTGCTATTGCCCAGGAGGAATTTATATCCGCATTGAAATCCTTAGATAAGACAGAAGAGAATGAAATGATGGGAATAAGAGAGAGAGCCCTTAATTTAGCTGACTCCTCGAGAAAAAAACTGAAACTTTTAGGCCTGAGCGGAGAGCAAATAGATGAACTGGAACAAGAGAGAAGGGTAGATTCGAGCCTTATATTGCCTGAAGATAAGATGTGGATTTACGGAATTGTATATGAATATGAACTGGGATGGGTTAAGGTAGGCGAAGAGGTAGATGTTACAGTTTCCAGTCTTCCCGGTGAGAAATTTAAAGGCATTATCTCTTCCATAAATCCTGTAGTGGATCCTAAGACTCGTTCTGTTAGATTCAGGGCAGAGGTCGACAACCCTGGCCTGCGTTTAAAACCCGAGATGTATGTCGATATTATTATTATGAGCGTATATAAAGGGCCTACCGGGGAAGATAATGTTCTCGCTATACCAAAGAGCGCAGTTCTCGATACCGGTGTGCGCAAGATCGTCTGGGTCGATAAAGGAGATGGGGAGTATGAAGGAAGGGTCGTCGATATAGGACCAGAGGCTGTTTCCGTTACCGATAAAGAGATATCAAAATTCTATCCAGTATTAAAGGGGTTAAGCAAAGATGAAAATGTAGTGACAAAGGCCAACTTTCTAATAGATTCCCAGAGCCAAATCTCAGGGGTTGCATCCTCGGCTTACAGTGGTGCATTAAGCGCGGAAGAAGAAAAAGAAAAACAAGTTCCTGTACATCAACACTAATACCCTCACATGATAAATAAAATCATAGAAGCTTCTCTTAAGAACAGATTTATTATTATAGCTGCCTTTGCCCTTATAATCTTCTGGGGATTTGTTTCTATAAAGGACACCCCGATAGATGCCATCCCCGACATAGGTGAACTCCAGATCATAGTGTATGCCGACTGGCCGGGAAGAAGCCCTAAAGATGTAGAAGACCAGCTTATCTACCCTCTGACTACCGGGCTTATGGGCACACCCGGCACAAAGGTGGTGCGCTCAACATCCGCATTTGGTTTTGGATTGGTAAACATGATCTTTGAAGACGGAACAGATTTTTACTGGGCAAGGACGCGTGTCCTCGAAAGGCTCGATTTTGCCAAGAGGGATATCCCGGAAGATGCAGCAGTTACATTGGGGCCGGATGCCACTGCCCTGGGGCAGATATTCTGGTATACGGTAGAGGGTGAAGGATATGACCTTGGAGAATTACGCTCCCTTCAGGACTGGTATATAAGATACCAGCTAAACGCTGTTAAAGGCGTCTCTGAAGTTGCATCTGTAGGAGGGTATGTAAAACAGTACCAGATAGATATAGATCCCAATAAATTATTAGCACAGGACATAAAAATACACGAAGTCATTAATGCGGTCCAGAAGTCCAATCTCGACGTCGGAGCAAAGGTCTTCGAAGAGGGCGGCGCAGAGTTCATAGTGCGCGGCATAGGTTTTATAAAGAACGTATCTAATATAGAGAATATAGTAATAGGCGCAAAAGAGGGAATACCTATATATGTAAAAAGCGTAGCCACGGTAACGATCGGCCCGGAATTTCGCAGGGGTGCTCTTGATAGAGAGGGTAAAGAGGTCACCGGCGGAGTCGTCCTGATGCGTTACGGAGAGAACCCGCTCGAAGTCATAAGACGTATCAAGGAGAAGATAGAGGAACTGTCTGTGGGCTTACCTGAAGGCGTCCGCATAATCCCCTTCTATGATAGAACCGGTCTCATCCTGCGGGCAGTTAATACATTAAAGACAGCCTTAATCCAGGAAATCTTTATTACCCTATTTGTCATAACTATATTCCTCCTCCACTTTTGGGGTAGTATAGTTATCTCTATAGTACTCCCTATAGGCGTTCTTATTTCCTTTATATTGATGAGGCTCTTTGGTATAGATGCCAATATAATGTCTCTTGGAGGAATAGCCATTGCAATAGGCGTCATGGTCGACTCCGGGTGTGTATTGGTAGAAAATATATATAGAAAGATAGCTGTTCGTAGTCAGGAATTGGGAGTACCTGCCTTGGCTCCGGAAGAGAGATTGCGTGTCTGCACAGAAGGTGCGCAGGAAGTCGGAAAACCTGTTTTATTTGCCCTCCTTACAACGATTGTAGGATTTATGCCGGTATTCGTATTGACAGGGCAGGCGGGAAAGCTCTTTAAGCCGCTTGCTTTCACAAAAACATTTGCCATGGCAGGTGCGGCAATAATAGCCCTTGTCCTTTTGCCGACACTATCCTATTATTTTTTAAAGGGCAAGCTTCGCTTGCCCGAAGAGAATAAAACGACACAGTCCCTCTACAGAAGGTATAAACCTATCATAAGCTGGGCCCTTGCAAATAAGAAAAAAGTCATGATAGTCGCTGTATCTATTCTCCTTGTAGGGGTCTTATGTGCTTCTTTCATGAAACAGGAATTCATGCCGCCGCTCAACGAAGGGGATCTCCTCTTTATGCCGGTGCTCCTGCCAGGGGCATCCTTGACACAGGTAATGGAGGTTATGAAGAAGCAGGATATTATAATAAAGAATGAGTTTCCGGAAGTGGAATGGGCCGTAGGAAAGCTTGGGCGCGCAGAGACCGCTACCGATCCTGCACCTGTAGTCATGATAGAGACGATAATACATCTTAAAGATAAAAAGTACTGGCGCCGCGGAATGACCAGGGATAAGCTGATCTACCAGATACAAGAGAAGACAAGGATGCCGGGCGTGAGCCCAATAATGACCCAGCCTATACGAAATAGAATAGATATGCTGGCGACCGGCATACAGACACCCGTAGGCATAAAAGTATTCGGGAGCGATCTTGGAAAGACTGTAGAGATAGCAATCCAGATAGAGAAGATCGTCGCCAATGTAAAGGGAGCAGTGAGTCCTTATGCAGAACGCATATCGAGTAGGCCGTATTTTGAAATAGAGATAAACAGGGAAAGGGCTGCAAGATATGGTGTCAAGGTAAGCGATATACAGCATATTATTATGACTGCCATAGGAGGCATGAATTTAACCACAACCGTAGAGGGTAGGGAGAGATATCCCGTCAGAATAAGGTATATGAGAGAGCTTAGAGACAGCCCGGAGGCACTAAAGAGGATATTTGTGCCTACTCCCGCAGGTGAGCATATACCACTTGCGCAGGTAGCAGAGTTGAAGAAAGTCCTCGGCCCTGCTGTCATAAATTCCGAGAACACACTTACCTATGCAAGGATATTTGTAAATGTTGACCAGGATAAGGTAGGCCTTATAGATTTTGTAAAAAAGGCTAAAAGAGCGGTTGATGAGAAGATAGTAAGCGGCGACTTAAAGCTTCCGTCAGGATACTTCATAAGCTGGTCGGGGCAGTTTGAATCTGAGATGGAGTCGAGAAAGAAGCTTATACCGTCACTTCTCATAGCGTTATTTGTAATACTACTCCTTCTCTACATTGCGTTTAAGAATACGGCTTCACTGCTTATCTTATCGACAGGCATACCCGTGTCGCTTATGGGCGGTATTATACTATTATTTATACTCGGCTTTAAATTTTCCACGGCAGTATGGGTGGGATTTATAGCGCTGTTTGGTGTGGCTACAGATAATGCCGTAGTCCTACTCTCTACATTAGACAATCTTTTTAAGAAAAAATCTCCCAATACCGTGGAAAAGATAAGAGAGACCGTTATAGAAGGATGTCTCTTAAGAGCAAGACCTGCTGTGATGACGACCACGACGACCATCGTAGCGCTTTTACCCGTAATGCTAGCGACCGGAGCGGGTTCTGAGATAATGAAGCCGATGGCATCTCCGACTGTTGGCGGATTAATTACAGCTACATTATCAAATCTTATCTTGGTGCCTGTAATATATTCTTGGATTAAAGAGAGACAGAAATCAGGGAGGAATTTATGAGGATAGCCGGAAAGAGCATTAAGCTGTTTAAAATGAAGAACAGAAAAGGGTTTGCTGCTCTGTGTGACAATCACTTAACCGAGGGTAAAACACGTCAACAGGCAGTAAGCAGGATGTCTAAAGCATTGAAGAGAAAGAGAAAAAGAACAACATAATTTATTAAGGAGACTTCTTATGAAAAAACTTTTTACCATCTTTATAGGCATAGTAGCGATACTCGTAGTACTCTCCGTAGCAAAAGATGCCCTTATCAAGATTGCAGTAGAGAAGGGATCAGAGATGTTTGCCGGGTTACCGATTAAAATGAGGAGCATAAATGTAGGCATATTAAAGACGGTGTTTAATATAAGGGATCTTGCAGTGCTCAACCCAAAGACATTCAGGTTTAATGATAGGGTCATGCTCGATATGCCGGAAGTATATGTAGATTATAATCTCCCGGCTATCCTAAAAAGGCGGATTCATCTCTATGAAGTGCGGATAAACTTAAGAGAGTTTATTGTTGTAAAAAACGAGAAGGGCAAAATAAACTTAGACTCACTGAAGATGGCTCAGCCTAAAAAGAAGACAAGTAAACCTCAGAGCGGCTCTAAGGGAGGAATAAAGATATCGGATGTTCAGATAGATGTGCTCCGGATCAAGGTAGACACGGTTATCTACAAAGATTATTCGCAAGGCAGTGTGCCGGTTGTTAAAAAATTCAATATAAATATAGATGAAAGATACGAGGATATAAGCGGCCTCTCTTCACTTGCTAATTTAATTATAGTAAAACCACTCATGAAGACCACCATATCGAGACTTGCCGATATAAACCTAAATGATCTTAAAGGTGATGTAT
>JABMRJ010000087.1 GCA_013202745.1 Candidatus Omnitrophota bacterium | reverse complement strand
TGTGATAAGCAGGTCCTCAGTTTTGCCTCTAAGATGAGTGCCTTTGCAATGGGACCGGGCCTCTCAAGAAATAGCAACACACAGAGATTGATACGCAGCTTAGTGGGCAAGATCCAAAAGCCCCTGGTGCTCGACGCCGATGGTATAAATGCATTCGAGGGTATCGGCAATAAGCTTAAGAAGAGAAAGTGCCAGATAGTAATCACACCTCATCCCGGCGAGATGTCCAGGCTGATAGGCAAAAAGACTGAATATATCCAGAAGAATAGAGTATCCGTAGCAAAAAAGTTCTCAAAAGAGATAAATGGCGTAGTAGTACTAAAAGGCCACAAAACCGTAGTTGCGTATAAAGATATGTTCTATATTAATGAGAGCGGGAACCCTGGTATGGCAACAGGCGGCGTAGGGGATATCTTAACAGGCATAATCGCGAGTTTAATAGGCCAGGGGCTCGACCCATTCGGAGCAGCAAAGCTGGGATGTTATGTCCACGGCTTAGCAGGAGATCTCGCTGTAAGGGAGAAGGGAGAGATATCGCTTACTGCTACAGACATACTCTCTTATTTACCAAAGGTCTTTAAAAAATTATAGAACATGCTAGCGTAGCTCAGTTGGTAGAGCACCTCACTTGTAATGCAAAGATGGTCATTTCCCTAACTCCTTGAAACATAACCTAATGCGTAATCCTATAATAAGTTATAGCAAATCTCATTGTGTGGTGATACGTGGCGACATGGGGCAAAACAGCGGTGTGATGGACACTATATGGACACCAGATATCATACCTAAACTGCTGGTCCAACTTGCTTCATCGAACATTAATATTTAAAAGAAGGGGCGTATGTTACCATCCTTGTTTTCCACGCAAGAAGAGATAATAAAGAAATTACGTACTGTTGGCTTTGTGCACACATTTGAAAACGCCCAAGCAATATCCCATATATTTTATGATGTCTTTAAGATAGCATATTTTGCATTGCAGCGTAAAAAACAAGGTATTCATCCTCTATCTGATTTTCCAATTATATTAAGAAGAAAGGATATAACAAAGTTAGTAAAATTGATAGACTACCATCATTCTCACGACAAGGTTTACACCGTAACCCCTGAATTGCAACAATGTTTTGGGAAGAACTTTACCGAGGAAGACGCTTTGAGTTTTTTTGAGCAGCGCGTGGAAGGGGATACGACAGATAAATTTGGGAGATCTATACATATAGACCTTGAGGATGGAATAAAGTTTATGTATAAAAACTATGAGACAAAAAGGCATGAAAAGCAATCCGAGTTTTATATACCTCCCAGGGGAAAGCGGCTTCCATGGATAAAGCATACTTTACATAATTCGAGCAATATTTATACACGAATCGATGGAGATAATAGAGAAATAATGTATTTATGCAAGTATGATTTACCAAACTACGATGGCGAAAGCAATAAATGTTATTGGGCAGTGATAGTCAAAAAATATAAGAAAGACAGGGTTTCGCCGTATAATTTTAAGACCGCCTTTTCGATTGTTAAGTACAATAATTTACTCAAACGCTTACAAAGGTATCAACCGATTGTTGATGTACCAAATGTATAGCTAACTTGACAAGTTATAAAGTATAGTGTAATATTGTAATAACCATAATAGTAGATGGTCTATTCGCCAAGTCTGGCTGGTGGGATTGGTGATAATGAGTATCTGCTAGTAGCGCCAGCAAACTAAAATAACAGCTCCCTGTCAGAAATGGCGGGGAGCTTTTATATGCTTGTCCCCATACCTCCCTGGGTGTATAATATATCTACCACAACGAGGTGGTATATGAAATTTAAAAACCTACCTGGCTTAAGACCTATAAAACCTACTGACATGTCTCCTAAGAAAGCATATGAAATAAAGGCATTTTTTGAAAATTACATAGTTACAGGCAATAAAAAGTATATTAAAAAATATAACGCTTCGGTACTTAAGGCTGCTTTGTACTACCTAAGCATGTACTCATCAACAGATATGTTGACAAACACGCCAGAAGGCAAACAAGTACTTAATGAAATGGAAAAACGAATGGCGGAGCTAGAGGATAGACAAGAAAAGAGGTGGTATCATCAACCCCTGTGGGTCGGAGTTATATGTACCGGATTAACGGGATTTATAAGTTTACTTATAGCCATATTTATACTAAATCATCAAAGAACAGAATTGCTTAAATTTCCTGTGACGTTAAAAACTCCTGGTAATGATAATGAGATAATAGTAAGTTATACCCCAAAAGGAGATACAATAGAATACCCTATAATCTTTAAAGAACGAGATAATGACCCTGTCAGGATAGATTGGTGGTATTGGTATCCTGAAAAAATAAGATTATTAAACAGAATAAAAGAACTGGAATCTGTCAACAAGGAGATATTAGAGACAAGCCCCAAAGTAAAGGAGCAGTTTAAATGAAAAAACCCGTACAGAAAATTATAGCAAGGGAAGGGCTTATAATCATAATTTCATATCTAATAGGTATTGTATGTAGCATTTTATGTACAATAAAAGGTATAGAGTTAAACGATGTGGATGGTTTCGTTTATATCCCATTGTTTGTTTATTTATTAGTTCTAATATCACGATTCATCAAATGGGCAATAAGAACTCTGAAGGAGAAATGATATGAAAATGAACAAACTGCAACGACAGGCAGACTTTTTCGCAACATTCGATAATGTTGTCTATATAATTTTGTGCATAATGACGTTAGGTCTTGCATACTTAGTGAGACTGTTAATTACTTATGGAGTCCGTAGGGCTATTGTAGACGCTCGCTATTTGAGGGAAATAGAAGAAGAAGATAAGAAAAAGAATCCTGATAGATACGAACCAACCAAATGATAGCTGTATGCACTGACTAATTAGTTGTAGCTCAGTACTAGTACTTATTTCTTCCAACCTTTATCCCTACACAGCGTTGTGCTAATTACTTCCATTTTATTTCAATAAAATAGATGTCTGCCCCAATTTAAGCGCGTTTTGCTAATAGATGTCAGAAAATCGTTCTTTACAGCCATAAAGAAAGCTGGTATAATCAATTTCAGATTTGTTGAAAATCCACGCTAGCGTAGCTCAGTTGGTAGAGCACCTCACTTGTAATG
>JABMRJ010000086.1 GCA_013202745.1 Candidatus Omnitrophota bacterium | reverse complement strand
CTCTTGGCCTCAAGGCCCTTTAGGTATCTCGCAACGACTACGGCCTGGCCGTAGAAAAAGGCTATCATGGAAAGGCAGCCCTTCATCGCGGCTGCAAAGGCACCCTTCTGCTTATCGGTCATTAACGAATAGATGTAGCTTTTCATGATAATACCTTATCGATCTTTTCTATATTCCTTAGTGTTGCGCCGGCATTCTTGTCTACCATCGACCTGGCGCGTTTACCCAGTTCTTTTCTTCTATCACCATCTGTCAAAAGCCTGTTTGCCGTCTCCAAAAGCCCTTTCGTATCCCTGACACTGCATGCCGCGCCCGCGTTTAAGAAGGATTCGGCTATGTCCTTAAAGTTAAACATATGCGGCCCGAATATTATGGGCCTGGAGAATGTAGCCGGCTCCAGTATATTTTGTCCGCCTTTGCGCATGAGACTGCCGCCCATAAATACTATATCGGCTATAGAAAATAACTGGCTCAGGCGCCCCATCGTATCCAGAAGAAGGACTTTTTCCTTACCCTTGGGCGTAATCCTTTCTTCACCGGCTATCCCGGATATACGCACAGGGACAAAATTGAATCTCTTGATAAGCGCCTCTATCTCATGGGAACGTTCTGTGTGGCGCGGCGCTATGAGAAGCCTCGTTTTGGGGATCTCTTTAATGATCTCCCTGTAAACACGAAGCACCATCTCTTCTTCCGGCCTGTGCGTGGACCCGGCAATAAAGAGCAGCTCTCCGTCTTTTAGGCTGAGATCATTCCTTATGGCGCCCGGATTGAGCTTTCCGGAAGCATACTCCCTGCCTGCAGCATCAAACTTCATATTACCCGTAACTATAACCTTTTTGGGAGGGGCGCCCATCTTTATTATCCTGTCCGCATATTCCTCTGTCTGCATAAGATACAGCGTAATATCCTTTAGCACGTCTTTAAGTAAGGGCCTTATCCACATATACCGCCTGTAGGATTTCGGTGATACCCTGCCGTTTACCATTACGATAGGTATATCCTTCTTTCGCAAAGCCGTTATGAGGTTAGGCCATATCTCCGTCTCGACTATTATGAATACATCAGGCCTCAACCTGTCGATGGCACTCTTTACAACAAAGCTTATATCTACAGGCAGATAAAGGACTGTCGCCTTATCCCCGAATAACCTCTTGGCCGTATCATTGCCCGTCCGCGTAATGGTAGATATGATAAGCCTCTTATCGGGAAATTTTTCGATGAGCCTTTCGCAGAGGACACGTGAAGCCCTGACCTCTCCGACGCTTACGGCATGGACCCAGACTATACCCTTGCCTTTAACCGCCTCATATATACCCTTCGGATAAAACCCAAACCTCTGGGAGATATCGCGATGATACCTTCCCGTAAATATAAGATACGGAAGATAAAATACCGCAAAGATGACAAATATTATATTGTATAGTACAGTCATGATACGCCTTCTTATCGGTTCCTCTAGGCCCTTGGATGCGTCTTGTCGTAAATCGACTTTAGCCTCTCGGTCGTAATATGCGTATAGATTTGAGTGGTGGATAGATTCTTGTGGCCCAGCAACTCCTGCACACTCCTCAGATCCGCACCCTTATCCAGAAGGTGCGTAGCAAAAGAATGGCGCAGTGTATGCGGTGAGATCTTCTCCTTCAAACTCACTCTTTTAATATACTTATCTATTATACGCCTGACGCTCCTGTCATGGAGACGCTTCCCGGACTTGTTCAAAAACAATGCCTTCTCCTTACTGCCGCTTCTTTTATCTAAATATTCCTTTAAAGCATTCGCCGCCTTGATGCCGATAGGACATATACGCTCTTTGCGCCCTTTGCCCATCACCTTTACAACCTCACCTATGAAATCGACACTATCGACGTTGAGCCCTACGAGCTCACTTACTCTTATTCCGGCAGAGTAGAGCACTTCCATTATCGCCCGGTCTCTCAGGCCGTAAGCATCTTTTGCACTTGGAGATTCGATAAGCTTACAGGCTGTAGCCACATCCAAAAATTTAGGCAGCCTCTTGTCTATCTTAGGCGTAGATATGGTGGATATGGGATTGGATTTTAAATAACCTTCTTTATATAAAAATTTAAAGAACGATCTCAGTGTGGCAAGTTTCCTGGCTACGGTCCTCTTTGAGTATTCTCTCGAGCGTAGTCCTGCCAGGAACTTCCTTATAATAAGATAATTTACATCCTCGACAGGCCTATTCTCCAAAAATATGGAGAAGCCCTTGAGGTCTTCTGTATAGTTAATTATCGTATGCGGGGAGGCATTCCTCTCCACCTTAAGATAATTCATAAATTTGTCTACATATCGGTCTTTCATTACTCTTTTTTCTCAGGTCCTTTTACTGTGTCAGTCTCTGGCACCTTATCCTTATCTATTATCTCTTCCTCGGGGAGCTTATTTGCAGTATAGGTGCACTTGGGGAATTTGCTGCATCCATAGAAACGGCTCCCTCTCTTTCTTGAGCGCCTCTCCACAAGCTCTCCGTCACAGCCCGGACCGGGGCACTTTACCCCGGTGGTGATGGAACGCGCGACTTTGCATTTGGGGAATCCTGAACAGCTTAAGAATTTGCCCCTTCTTCCCCATTTTATGACCATCGGCCTTCCGCACTCTTCGCATATTTCTTTGGTCTCTACTACTATCTTCTTGATAGATTCCATGGCAGTCTTGGCCTTCTCG
>JABMRJ010000085.1 GCA_013202745.1 Candidatus Omnitrophota bacterium | reverse complement strand
TCCAGTTCTATCAATGCATCGAGGATCTTCTTAACCTGTTTGTCTGTAATGACTTTCTTGCCTTTTGTCTTTGTTAAGGTCATCCCCTCTGTGCCCATCTCTATAAGGAGGTTGTTCATATCGCTCTCTGTATCTATATACTCTTCCCTTTTACCTCTCTTTATCTTATACAAGGGTGGTTGGGCTATATAGATATGCTCCTTTTCCACCAAGGCGGTCATCTGCCTGTAAAAGAACGTTAAAAGGAGTGTTCTTATATGCGAACCGTCTATATCGGCATCGCACATGAGTATTATCTTATTATACCGCAGGTTCTCCAGATTGAATTCTTCTCCTATGCCTGTACCGAGGGCTGTGATCACCGTCCTTATCTCTTCGTTGCTCAGCATCTTATCGAGACGCGCTTTTTCGACGTTTAATATCTTTCCTTTAAGGGGCAGTATAGCCTGAAACCGCCTATCCCTGCCTTGTTTTGCGCTATTATGTACAAAGACTCCGGAAGTAAGAGCAAAGTTATGGGTCTTTGGCACCTCTATGTCATATACGTCTATCTTGTTGCTCAATAATCGTACACTCTTTACCTTATGGTTGTAGTTGTGTAGATTTTCTAGCAATTTCTTTTCATCATTTTCGAAAAATCTCTCTAGAAGAGTATTGAATTTGAGTAGGTTTTTATTTTTCCTTGCTAGCTTTTTTCTTTTCTTCTCGTATGGAATGAGAGACTTGTGACTAACATAAACTTTTCTCATCAAATCCATACTGTGTTTGAAATAGGTACGGTTATACGCCTCTCTTCTCTTGGCCCTGAATGCCGCAGTCCATTGCTGCCTAGTAGCTTCTCTCCTCCATAAAAGAAGGGCTATATTGTCCCATTGCGTACTGGCAATATTAGAGAGGGTTTTTCTTTTTTCGGGGTGTTCTTTAAAATACTTTCTTACTCGTTCTGCTTGTTTCTTCCTGCTCTCGGGCTTGGCCCAGTAGTTTTGCTGCTCATTGTGCAGCCTTTTGAGTGTCCGCTCTCTGTATTCTTTGTTGTTGTTGTAAAACTTCAGGTATTTCTTCACCATATATCTCTTGTAGGCCTTATTTTCCCATTGTCTCTTTGCTTTTTCGCTCAGTTTTTTCGAATAATTGGCCTTAATTATGTTTGAGAGTCTTTTGCGGTATTCCGGGCTCTTTTTGGCTGCGGTGCTTTTTTCTATTGCCTCTTGTGTATGCAGTGTTTTTTGCACATGTCTTCTGTGCAGCTCTAGGTGCTTATCCTTGTCTATTCTTCGTATATTTTCTGGGTTATTGTTGTGTTTGTTGAAGTCGAGATGGTGCTTATGAGCCCCCTTAGATTGTTTGCAGCCTCCGTGCTCTAAGTTATATCCATCAGCCATCATATGCGCAAAGAGCCATTTTTCATCTTTTGGCTGATATACCATTGGGTAACCATCTATCGTTATTCTCCTTTCTATTTTTGACAGTTTTGTTCTGAACGGCATAAGAGATGTTCCGCTTTTTAATTTTGCAGCTTCTACATATGAACCGTTTCTTAACATAAACTTATGCGTTGGCGTGCACATTATCTCTTCGCCGTTATCGAGAATAACCTTAATTACTCTTTGATCTTTTTTTGTGCATCTGGGGTATAGTATTTTTTCCAAGCCGACGTAGCCATCTTTTTTTATGGTATAACAATAATTTTGTTTTCCTTCTTCGGCTTCTTTCATGAGTTCTATGAAACTTAAATTTCTTCCATCTGCTAGCGCTACTCTTGTTTCACCTGCAAAGCAGCCGCCTGCAGAATCTCCCTCGACTAGATAGAGTTCGCATATGGCCGGGTCTTCTTCTGAGCAATCTGCCAGTTTGCCGGGCAATGAGCCCGAATCAAGCGCACCTTTTCGTCTTGTAAGTTCGCGTGCCTTTTTTGCTGCTGCGCGTGCGCGTGCTGCAAGGATCCCTTTGCCGGAGACCTTATTCGCTACCGTAGGGTTCTCTTCAAAAAATGCGCTCAAGGCCTCGTTGGTTATAGATTCTACTACGCCTTCTACCTCTGAGTTACCGAGTTTTGTCTTTGTCTGTCCCTCGAATTGCGGGTTTGATATCTTCACGCTCACAACTGCGGTAAGCCCTTCTCTTACGTCGTCCCCGGACAGGGCGATACCGTCTTTTAAGAGCTTTCTTGATTTACAGTATTGGTTTGTTGTCCTTGTAAGCGCTGATTTAAAACCGGTGAGGTGTGTGCCGCCTTCGATGGTGTTGATATTGTTGGCAAAGCTGAAGATATTTTCGGCGTAGCCGTCGTTGTATTGCATCGCCACTTGCACCTCTATGTCGTCCTTCTTCTTCTCAAGATAGATGACCTTCTTATGTAATACGCCTTTATTATTATTAAGGTGTTCCACAAAAGAGACTATCCCGCCCTTGAATTGGAATACGTTCTCTTTGTCTTTGCGTTCGTCTTTTAATGTAATCTTAATGTTCTTATTTAAGAATGCCAGTTCCCTTAGGCGGTTTGCGAGTGTATCATAGCTGAATTCTACCTTGTTAAATATATCCTTGTCGGCCTTGAAGGTGACGCGCGTGCCGGTCTTTGCGCTCTTGCCAACGACCGTAAGTTTTGATGATGTCTTTCCCTTTTCATATTCTTGGCGATATACCTTCCCGTCACGCTTTATCTCTACTTCGAGCCATTCTGAGAGCGCGTTTACTACACTTACGCCTACTCCGTGCAGTCCGCCTGCGACCTTGTACACCCTGTGGTCAAATTTTCCTCCGGCGTGTAATGTTGTCATTACTACTTCTACGGCCGGTTTCTTCTCTATCTTGTGCATGTCTACAGGTATTCCCCTGCCATCGTCTGTTACCGCTACCGAGTTGTCACTATGCACCGTCACCTCTATATTATTGCAGTATCCGCCCATCGCTTCATCTATGCTATTGTCTACCACTTCGTACACGAGATGGTGCAGGCCGCGTTGTGTTGTGTCGCCTATATACATCGCCGGCCTTCTCCTCACGGCCTCGATTCCCTCGAGAACCTGTATGGTCCTTGCGTCGTACACCTTCGAAGCTTCCGCAGCCGCTGCGCCCTTCTTCTCTTTCTGTTTCTTATTTATCTCTTCTTTCTTTTTTGCCATGTTCCTCTCCGTAAATTACCCGTTTTTTTCTATCTTGCCTATCCTAAACTGCAATTCCGCTAAATCGTCTTTAAGCGCGCTCTTTAGTTTTGTGATGAGCTCGTCTTTTCTCATGGTCAATTCGTACAGCGCGCTTGACGAATCCACGCTTATTATTAATCTCTTTTTCTTAAAAGACGTGGGCTCTGTATGTTTGCTGAATCTCTTTCCTACTGCCTTCTCCCACGCCTCTTTTATCCGATCTTCCCTTGTCTCCCTCTCGCCTGACAGGGACCCTATTATCCCTTTTGCTATATCTTTTATTGGTGTTGCGTTATTATTCATTGCGGTTTAGCCAAGCTGCATGGGCAGCACAACATAAATAAAATTATCTTCCGTTCTAATGACTCCCGGTTTATCCGGCGCACTGACTTCGAAGCCTATCTTTTCCGTATCTAAGTTCTTCAGGGCATCTATGAGGTAGCCTGGATTAAAACCTATGGAGAGGTCCCCTCCTTTATACTCCGCCTCCAGCTCCTCTCTTGCCTCCCCTACATCCGGCGTATTCTTAGAGATTACCACCCTATCTTTAAAGATATCTAATTTTATGGCTTGTGAATCTTGATTTGTTAATAGGTTTGCCCTTTTCGCTGCGGCCAGGAATCTGCCTGTTTCCACCGTGAGTTTACTCTTTTGTTCTTTTGGGATAACCTGTTGATACCTGGGAAACTCTCCTTCTATTAATCTGGATATTATTACGACGTTGCCTGTGTCGAATGTTGTCTGGTTCTCCCCAAAATACATCTTTACTTCTCCTGTGGTGAGCGCCTTACTGAGCTCGTTTATGGTCTTCGCGGGGACTATCATCTTTCTCTCTTTTTGGGTTTTTGTGTCGAGCTTCTTCTCTATGTACGCCAGGCGCCTGCCGTCTGTTGCTACCATGGTTAGTTTGTCTTTGTTAAGCTCGAACAATATACCGTTTAATATATACCTTGTTTCATCATGGCTTATCGCAAACGATGTCATGTTCAGCATGTTCTTTAGCGTCTCTTGATTTAATGTTATGCTTTCGTGGTTTTTGTAGTTCGGGAGTTTTGGGAAGTCCTCTTTTGGGAGGCTGTTAATTTTAAAGTATGTGCTCGCGCAGTCTATTGTGATTATGTTGTTCTTTTTTGCCGATATCGTTATCTCCCCTTCCGGGAGCTCTTTTATAATATCTGTAAAGCGTTTTGCTGGTACTGTGGTTGCCCCTTCTTGTGAAACAGCTGCGTTTATTGTGCAAATTATCGCTATATCCAAGTCTGTTGTTATTAGTTTAAGTTTGTCTTTTTGGGTTTCTATGAGCATGTTTGATAATATAGGTAGGGTGTTTCTTACGGATACTACGCTCTGCACTGCTTGTGCGGCCTCTAACAACGATTTTTTCTGTATTTTAATTTTCATCTCTCACTCCTTAATCGTTTTAAACAATATCCACAACCAAATTTTTTCTTTTATTACGTTCTTTTAAAGAAAGAAATAGTATTAGTATAGTAGTAAGACCTGTGCAAAAACAGGAAAACAACAAAAACAAACACAAAAACAGACAAAAAGCGGTGGATAAACCTGTTGACAAACCAACCCACGAATCCACAAAGAGCACAAATACCTAAACCCGGATCGCCCCAATGAGTTTATCCAGTAAAACCTTGGTGTTTTTGTTCTTCTTAACCTCTTTACTTATTTTATCACAAGCATGAAGCACGGTAGTGTGGTCTTTACCGCCAAAAAAACCACCTATTTCAGGCAGAGAATAATCTGTAAGGTCTCTTGCCAAGAACATGGCCATCTGCCTTGGGTAGACTATCGCCCTGCTCCTCTTTTTACTTTTTAGATCCGATAGTTTTATGTTAAAATAATCGGCTACCTTTTTTTGTATAAGCTCTACGCTCACATTCACTTCGTCTTCGAGCATCATATCTTTCAAGACTTCTTTAACGAGCAGAACGGATATCTCTTTACCGATAAGCTTAGCGTAAGCAACTACCCTTATAAGGGCGCCCTCAAGCTCTCTTATATTGGACTTTATCTTTTCAGCAATAAACAGCGTCACATCGTCTGGAACGGGTATCGTTTCACGCAAGGCCTTTTTTCTCAATATGGCCGCTCTCGTTTCGAGATCAGGCGCCTGTATATCAGTGACCAGACCCCATTCAAACCTCGATACAAGCCTCTCCTCTAAGCCGGGTATATCCTTTGGAGAGCGGTCGCTCGATATGACTATCTGCTTGTGCGCATCATGTAAGGCGTTAAATGTATGGAAGAACTCTTCCTGTGTTGCCTCTTTGCCCGCTATAAATTGTATATCATCTATAAGTAATATATCTACACCTCTATATCTCTGCCTGAATTTTATAGTGGTCCTGTTTTGGATAGCGCTTATCAGCTGGTTGGTAAACTGCTCACTCGAAATATAAAGAACCTTTAAGCCTGTATGCTGGGAAGCGGTTTTATTGCCTATAGACAACATAAGGTGGGTCTTCCCCAACCCGATACCGCCGTATATAAAGAGGGGATTATATGCCTTCGCAGGCGTTTCGCTTACAGCTAAAGACGCAGCATGGGCAAAACGGTTGCTGGGCCCTATAACAAAATCATCAAAAGTATACTTTGGATTCAGGCCTATCTGTTTTGCGGGTACCTCAGAAGGCCTGGGCCTCTGCTTCTCCCCAGCCTGGCCGGCACCATTGTTAATATTAGGTTCTCCTTCGGGCCGTGCCGGGATAGAAAACGATACCTCTACCCCATCTCCGGCAGATTTCTTTAGCGCGTCGGCAATAAGCTTAAGGTACCTATCTACTATCCAATCTTTGAAGAATTTATTAGGGACTTCCAGGGTTATGCTGTTCTGAGTGGAATGGACAAATTTTATCGGCAGGAACCATGTCTCAAAGCTCTGCGAATTGATCTGACTCTTTATTATATCTTTTGCCTTATCCCAGATATTAGGACTCAAATTTTCCATAGAGATTTAATATAACTTTCTATGCACACGGGCGGTGAAAGTGTAATCACACGATGCCAAAAAGATACACTCCGTATCTCTTGTAATAATAACCTGTTATAACAAACAACCAAGGAAAAACATTTTTTGTCACCAAGTTATCCACAAGTTATCCACAGCACACATGTCTCACAAAAGCGCACATCTTTACGAGTCAAAAAGCTGCGGTATAACGAGCTTGCCTATTATAACAGAGAGAAATTTCTTTTGCAAGCGAAAAATGACCAAAAAAATTCCGATGATTTTGCTTGACTAAACAGCGAGTAATGTTATAATCTTATCACTTATTCGACGAATAAAAAAGGAGTAATTATTATATGAAGAAAGGTATAACGCGTAAATCAAACCGTAAACGCAAGAGGCTGCACGGTTTTAGACGACGGATGCGCACAAGAGGCGGCAAGGCGATATTGCAGCGCAGGCGTAGAAAGGGAAAATGGGTGCTCTCTGCATAAGCTCAAGAAGCGCCCGCAATTCCAGAAGGTATATAAGAAGGGTAAGTCATTTAAAACCCCCTATATAATATTATCTATATTAGCAAATAATCTGGATTATAATAGGATAGGTGTATCAGCAGCTCTCAAGAATACGGGCATAAGTGTAAGACGCAACAGAACAAGGCGCCTCCTTACGGAGACATATAGACTTACAGAGGATTCGCTAAAGAGGGGTTTTGATATGGTGCTGACTTGTAGAAGAGACCTGTCGCAACTGGGCCTCAAAGATGTAACGACCGAGATTAACAAGCTTTATAGAGGAGCAGATATCTTACAGTGAAAAAACTCGCTATCAATACAATTAACTTTTATCGTAAGTATCTGTCAATATTAAGGTTACCATCATGCAGATTTTATCCCACCTGCTCACAATATGCCGCAGAAGCCATAGAAAAGAAGGGTTTTTTCAAAGGATCTTTTCTGACTTTAAGCAGGCTACTAAAATGCCACCCGTTCTGCAGGGGCGGCTATGATCCCGTAAGGTAAAAATTATGGAGAAGAAAACACTACTAGCTGTAGTATTATCTATTTTAGTTATAATGACCTTCCAGATGTGGATGGGGAAGAAGCACCCACAAATAGCCCCACAAGGCGCTCCAGCTGCCAGAGTCGTAGAACCCCTGGTAGCGGAAAACACCGATGTAAAAGAGGCCATTATAGCCCCTGAGGACGAAGAGGAGCTTACGTATGAGACCGATAGGTTTCTCATAATCTTTTCTAACCAAGGTGGGGCAATAAAGAGAATAGGTTTGAAGCAATTTGCCGATACAAGCACCCAAGAACCACACCTGCTGGCAGAGATAGAGAACCCCAGGTACTACACCGGAGCATTTAAATTATTAGATTATGGCGGACTGGACACCGCTGTTTATACAGTTAATCAATATGACAATACAATAACGTACACTTACAAGACGTCAGAAATAGAAGTAAATAAGAGATATACTATACATAACTATAATGATTATATAGAGTTAGATGTAATCATCAACAACACCTCAGGCAAGACCATGAGATCTGCCTCCAGCATCATAGGTGGTTCCCATATTTTTATTGCAGACAAGATGGCGAGGAGATACGCCAACGCCAGCGCAAAAGTTGATGGCAAGCTGGTCAGGGATAGAAGAAATTCTATTCGGCCAGGCGGGGTATCATGGGTAGCATTAAATAGTAAATATTTCACTATCATATTACGACCATATCAATTAGGAGTTAAAGCATTTACAAATCTTGTAGATAAAACCCAATTTGTAACTGGCTTGGAGACAGCCCAGCTAACTATAGCACCAGCATCGCGCATAACTCAACAGTATATGATGTATATAGGGCCGCTCGATACAAATAGGCTGAAGGCACTCGAGGTAGGACTCGAAGAGGCGGTCAATTATGGCATCTTTGATGGTATCAGTAAGCTGCTCTTAAAGACCCTAAGATTCATACAGAAGATCACAAGGAATTGGGGCGTAGCTATAATATGTCTGACAATGCTTGTAAATCTCATGCTTTTGCCGCTGACAAGGAAGAGCTATAAATCTATGAAGGCCATGCAGGATATACAGCCGGAAATAGAGAAGCTAAGAAACGCTCATAAAAACAACCCCCAAAAATTGAATAAAGAGCTAATGGAGTTATACAAGACTTATAAGGTCAATCCATTAGGAGGGTGTTTGCCAATGCTTTTGCAGATGCCCATATTCATATCGTTATATCACGCACTGGTAAGGTCTATAGAGTTAAGGGGAGCTAACTTCTTATGGATTAAGGACTTGTCCAAGCCTGATGCCGTAGGATTACCAGTATCATTACCAATAATAGGCAATAGTATAAATATACTACCAATCCTTATGATGGCAGCAATGATAGTCCAGCAGAAGATCTCAACACCACACAAGTCCGGCGAGATGAGCGAACAGCAGAAGCAGCAGCAGAATATGATGTTAATGATGCCAGTCATCTTTGTTATCATATTCTATTCGTTACCATCAGGGCTGGTAATGTACTGGCTGGTCAATACAGTCTTAATGGCAGCACACCAGTATCACATAAAAAGGGCACCAAGTAGATAGG
>JABMRJ010000084.1 GCA_013202745.1 Candidatus Omnitrophota bacterium | reverse complement strand
TCTTGTACCGGGTGCAAATTTACTCACCAAGCTGTCCCCGGGAACAGCTTGCAAGTCAAATGAGGGACAGGTTGGAAGCTAAAATCGCACCCGGTACAAGATACACAGCGAGCGAGGGGTGCGCATCCCCGAGTGAGCGACAAGCGGAGGCGAGCACCGCAAGACTTTAAATAGTGGGTGGGTATGAAAAAGGGTTGAACCTTAGGTTCCCCTTATGAAGAAGTAAGTCTATATCTTCTTAAAAATGAGGGTTGCGTTGTGGCCGCCAAAACCTAGGGCATTAGACATGGCGGTATTGATCTTCTGTTTGCGCGGTTCATTGGGGACATAATCGAGGTCACAATCTGGGTCAGGGTTGTCGTAATTTATCGTCGGAGGTATGATTCCGTTCTTAAGTGCGAGCGCGCATACTGCCGCCTCTGCGCCGCCGGCAGCGCCCAGAAGATGCCCCATCATAGATTTTGTCGAACTGACAGCAAGTTTCTTGGCGTGGTCCTTGAATGCGTTCTTTATCGCTAATGTCTCAATCTTATCATTCAATTTTGTGGATGTGCCGTGTGCATTTATATAATCTATATCTGTTGTCTTTAACTTTGCGTCTTTGAGCGATGCCTCCATACATCTCCGCGCACCGTCACCCAAGGGGTCCGGGGCGGTCATATGATAACCGTCACCGCTCATACCGTAACCAACTACTTCACAGTAAATGTCTGCTCCTCTCTTCTTTGCGCGCTCATATTCTTCAAGCACAACTATTCCGGCGCCTTCACCCATCACGAACCCGTCACGGTCTCTTTCAAAAGGCCTGCTCGCTTTCTCGGGCTTATCATTCCTTTGCGTAATTGCTTTGAGAGAACAGAATCCTCCGAATCCCATCTCTGTAATAGCGCCTTCTGCTCCTCCCGCCACCATCACATCGGCATCTCCCCTCTGGATTATCTTACATGCATCGCCTATGGCATGGTTGCCGCTTGCGCATGCTGTAACGCAGGCTGTATTTGGCCCTTTAAGGCCGTATACTATGGAGACCTGGCCAGCTGCCATATTGGCGATTAGCATGGGTATAAGGAAGGGCGTTATCTTGGAGGGGCCCTTTTCGGGGCCTCTTTTGACATACGCGAGAAACTCCCGCTCAATAGTATGGAGGCCGCCTATGCCTGATCCTATAGCTACCCCTATCCTATCTTTTAATTCTTTGTCTAATTCCAGGCCGCTGTTTTCAATAGCCAGTTTGGATGCAGCGAGTCCAAACTGGACAAAGGGGTCAAGTCTCCTCGCCTCTTTGTCTGTCATATAATCAGCAGGATTAAAATTCTTTACCTCTGCTGCTATTTGACATGAGAAATATGACGGGTCAAAAGCGGTAATCCTTGCTGCACCGCTCTTTCCCGTAAGGAGGGAGTTCCAAAAATCTTCAATTGTATTACCTATAGGCGTAATTAAGCCTAATCCGGTAATTACGACTTTCCGTAATTGCATTATATTTTTTGAGACTACTTTTACGAAGAAGCCTGTTTTGTCTTTTCTTCTATGTGCTTTATCGCTTCGCCGACCGTACCCATCTTCTCGGCTTCTTCATCAGGTATCTCAATACCAAATTCTTCTTCCAGAGCCATTACAAGCTCGACTGTGTCGAGGGAGTCTGCGCCGAGATCATCAATGAACTTTGCCTCATCGGTGACCTCTTCCTTTTTTACTCCTAATTGCTCGGCAATAATAGATTTTATCTTATCTGCTACTGCCATTCTATTTACCTCCCTTTTTATTACTGCGTTACATTACCATGCCACCATCTACCTGGATGACATGTCCTGTTATATAACTCGAAGGTTCGCTTACTAAAAATAATGCCACATTAGCCACATCGAGCGGTTCACCAAACCTGTTTAGCGGGATCATCTTGAGCATCTCCTCCCTGTAATTATCAGGGAGTTTCTTAGTCATCGCTGTCTGTATAAAACCGGGTGCGATCGCATTTACATTTATATTGCGGCTCGCAAGCTCTTTGGCAACGCTCTTTGTAAAGGCAATGATACCGCCTTTAGAGGCCGCATAATTGGCCTGTCCCGCATTGCCCGTGATCCCTATAATAGATGCTATATTTACAATCCTGCCCCAACGCTGCTTCATCATCGGCTTCGCCACAGCCTTGGTGCAGTTAAAGACACCTTTAAGGTTTATATTTATTACGGCATCCCAGTCGACCTCACTCATCCTTACTAAAAGGCCGTCGCGTGTTATGCCGGCGTTGTTGATTAGTATATCAACTTTCTTCAGGTTGTCAAGTATTTTTGAAATCATTTCGTCAACCTGGTCGCGCTTGGTAACGTCGGCCTCAAAGATCAGGCATTTCCTGCCCAGGGATTCGATCTCTTTTTGCGTCTCATCCAAGGCCTCTTTATTTATATCGCAGATCGCTATATCCGCGCCCGCTTTTGCAAGGACGAGGGTAATCTCTTTACCTATACCTCTGCCGCCGCCTGTTATAAGAGCCACTCTATCTTTCAATATCATCTTAACCCCTCAAAATTTTTCATATCATCTACCGTACCGATATTATAAACGGCAAGGTCTGGATCTATACGGCGCAGTATGCCTTTAAGGACTTTGCCCGGACCTATCTCAAGAAAATTCTTTACGCCTTCCTTTACAAGCAGCCTTATTGAATCCGCCCAGTATGTCCTGCATGTAAGCTGCCTGACTAGATTCTCCCTTATCCGCGCCGGATCCTCTTCATACGCGGCATCAACATTGCTTATGACAGAAAGAGCGGGTTTACTTATATCTACACTGCTTAAGAGCTTCTCCAGCTTCTTTGAGGCGCTCTCCATGAGCGAAGAATGGAACGGGCCGCTCACGTCGAGCATTATAGACCTCTTTGCGCCTTTCTCTTTAGCCAGGGCAGCCGCCTTATCTACGGAATCGCTTTTTCCTGATATCACCACCTGGCCAGGACAATTGAGATTGGCTATCTCGCAACCGGACTCTTTGCAAACCTCTTCTACGCTCTCTTTATTCAATCCTATTACAGAAGCCATCTTGCCGGGGTTATCCTTAGTCGCTTCTTCCATGAACTTCCCGCGGGCCCTTACAAGCTTTATAGCATCCTCAAACTTGATGCTCCCCGCGCTAACGAGCGCTGAGTACTCTCCTAAACTCAAACCCAACGCCGCCTTGATATCTATATCCAGCTTCTTCGATTCCAATGATCTCAGAGCAGCTATGCTTGTAGCAAGTATGGCCGGCTGGCTGTAACCTGTCGTAGCGAGCTTCTCCATAGGGCCTTCGAAACATAACCCCTTAAGGTCAAAACCGAGGATCTCATTCGCCGTGTCAAAGACCTCTTTAGCCTGCGCGAAATTCTCGTAGAGATCCTTGCCCATCCCTACGTATTGCGCCCCCTGTCCGGGAAATATAAATGCAGCGCTCTTGCCCATTACCATCTTATTACTATAGCCCCCCAGACAAGCCCTGCGCCGAAGGCATCAAGCACCACCACATCGCCCTTCTTTATCTTGCCTTCCTTGACAGCCTCAACAAGCGCAACGGCAGTAGAGGCACTTGACATATTTCCGTATCTCTCGATATTTAAGTATATCTTCTCCCTGTCAAGCTTCATCCTTTTAGCCACCGCATTGAGTATGCGTATATTGGCCTGATGGGGTATTACCCAGTCTATATCATCGCATCCGAAATGGAGTAAAGAGGCGGCCTCATTACCTGCATTGGCCATTATCTTTACCGCTTGCTTAAAGAGCTCGCTGCCGCTCATCTTTATATAATGGAGCCTATTCTCAACCGTCTCCTTAGAGGCCGGCATCCTCGAACCGCCTGCAGGGACCTTCAAGAGGTCGGCCTGGCTTCCGTCTGAACCTAGATGGGTGGCTAATATACCACCATCCTTCACAGGAGCCAGCACAGCGGCTCCCGCACCATCTCCGAATAGGACACATGTATTCCTATCCTTCCAGTCGGTAAAAGAGCTCATCTTCTCTGCGCCTATAACCAATGCGTTCTTATAGAGTCCGCTCTTTATAAAGGCTTCTGCAGTCGCAATGGCATATATAAAACCTGCACATGCGGCGCTCACATCGAATGCCACAGCCTTCTTTGCGCCCAACTTGCCCTGCAGTATGCAGGCTGTAGACGGCAGTGTAGAATCAGGGGTTATTGTGGCTACTATGATAAGTTCGATATCCGTTATTTTTAAACCGGCGTTCTTTACCGCTTCTATTGCCGCCTCTTTGGCGAGGTCGCTTGTAGCGGTATCCTTATCTGCAATCCTGCGTTCTTTTATGCCGGTTCTCGTCGTTATCCATTCATCCGAGGTATCTACCATCTTCTCCAGATCTTCATTGGTCAATACCTTCTCCGGCAGATAAGAACCTACGCCTATAATACCTACTCTAAGATCATCCTTTTTATCGCACATCATCTTCCTCTGCTATAAGAATCCAGGCCGTTTATTATGTATTCGTTTATATTCTGTTTGGTAAACTCAGTAGCAACCCTGAGCGCATTTTTTATAGCCCTTGAGCTTGAAGAACCGTGGCCTATTATACAGGTGCCATTTACGCCAAGGAGAGGTGCTCCGCCGTATTCTGCATAGTCGAGTTCTTTCTTAAGGGCATCAAAAGTGGAACGGCATAATACCGATCCCACCTTGGTTACGATATTCCTCGATAATTCCCGTTTAAGTAAAGTACCTACGGCCCCTGCAAGGCTCTCAGAGACCTTGAGCACTACATTGCCGACAAAACCATCACAGAGTATCACATCACATGCGCCTGTAAATATATCCCTGCCTTCAACATTGCCTATAAAGTTGAGCTTACTGTCGTCGAGCAGCTTGTGCGCCTCTTTAATAAAACCTGTCCCCTTGGTCTCTTCTTCGCCTATACTCAAGAGGCCTATCCTCGGGTTATTCTTGCCGAGAAGAAACCTGCAGTATGCATCCGCCATAAGGCCGTACTGGAACATATGTGTAGATTTCGGATCTATATTGGCACCGGCATCTATCATAAGGGCGTTGTCTGAATTGGAGGTAGGAAATATTATAGATATACCGGGCCTCTCTATGCCTTTGAGCAGCCCCAGCATAAAAGACGCGGCACAGACTACGGCTCCGGTATTTCCTGCGGAGACTATAGCGCTTGCCCGTTTTTCCCTGACCAATTTCACGGCGACGCTTATAGAGGAATCCTTCTTGCTCCTTATCGACGATATGGGAGAATCCCCCATATCGATAACCTGCGGCGCATGGACTACCTCTATCCTGTCTTTCTTATAGTCATGCTTAGAGAGCTCTTTTTTGAGGACCTCTTCTTGTCCGACGATAATAACTTCGTGGTCGAACTCTCTCGTGTATTCTATCGCACCTTCGACAATTACCCCGGGGGCCTTATCTCCGCCCATGCCATCGATAGCTATTTTCATTTTTTCTTTTCCTTTTTCTTTACCTCTATTTCCACAACCTGCCAGCCTTTATAGTATCCGCATTGCGGACACACCCTATGAG
>JABMRJ010000083.1 GCA_013202745.1 Candidatus Omnitrophota bacterium | reverse complement strand
TTCTCTTGAACCATTCTGATCTTCTTTCCCGTACTTATCCAATTTACAGCAAAGTGCGCGCCGGCCAAGACGCCGAAGGTCAAGTATAAGGAAAAGCCAAACAATGTAAATGCTGCTGCTATGACTGTGCCAACTGTCAGGCCCACAACTGTATTGCTACGAGCAACCTCTTTACCTCTAAAAAGATAGTGCGGTCCCCAGAATATGGCAGCGGCAAGTAATATTCCGATAAAAGGATGGATATATGCTGCGCCCAGCCACCACGCAGCCCCGGCAGCGCCTGTCTCAAACCAACCTGCTACCCATCGCTCATAAAACCTGCTCTCAGTCTCAAACCATGAACCGACCTTAGGTCTTGCATCAGGTTTGGTTGCGGGTTCGGCGGCTGCCGTAACCTCAGCGTCTTTCTTAGCTGGGAGCTGATCTATAGCCCCTCTTAGCGTCAATACATCTTTTTCATCTATACGGGCATCGGTTTCTATCTCCTCTAATCCAAACCCGATATTCTTTACTACTATATCGCCGTTTTTGCGTGAAAATCTAAGTATGCCTTTAGGTGTTTCTAATAAAAAGTGTCCGCCTTGAATAGTCTTTGCATAAATCATAGCGGCTACTCTGAAATTATTCACCACTGCCTTGCCGTGGACCTTTATGGCTAATCCATTTAGGAAGCTTGCAATGGCAAGGGCGGATATTGATTCTATAATCTTCGCCTCTGTGTCGCTCAATCCGCCCGATAAGAGGCTATAATATGGACATTTGTAATCATCTCTGTTCTCAAAGGTTGGTCTTATAACTAGGTAGGAGAGGCCGTTCTTTTTAAAGAGTGTGGTCAGGTTTTCGGTATGGAAGCCGCCTGCTACTATGATGGAGGTCTCTTTCTTGAATATCCCGTGGCTTTTCTTGATATTCTTCAAGAAGGCCTCATCGCGGGCCTGTGCATATTTATAGAATCCGAGTATTTCGTCTCTATTTTCGTCTATCAGGTAGGCACTATTATCAAAGTGGGGAGATTCGCCTATTTTAAGGAATTCCCTGCTTATAAACCCGAGTATAGCTGATATGTCGAACTCGTCTTTATGCTTGTTGAAGTAATTGATCTCTTTCTTTGTAGCTTTTATATTAAATATATTCTCTAAGATACGCACATGCTTGGATATCTTAAAGAGCTCTTTCTGGGATTCGTTCTCAAAATACTTATCTGCTATAAGATCAAAGAGGTCTTCTATCTCATCGAAGGCTTGGGTCTTATCTGCTTCTTCGTAGTGGCTTATATACGTTATATACTTGGAGAGGTTCAGTTTATTCTTTAGGCTTATCTTATTTTCTTGCGAGACTTTCTTTAAATAGCCGTAATATCCCCCTTGTGAAAGCTGGCCCGTCTTATAGAGAAATGTCTTAAGTGTTATCGTATCTATATCGTTGTCGCAGAGCGTCTCTTTTAACTCCTCGATCAGTTTATCGCGCTCTGAATTGGCCTTCTTGAAATTGATACCCTTCTCTTCTGAAACGGCCTTGTAAAGTAATCTTATATTGGGAAATGCCCGCAGGCTTATCTTCTTCTTGAGGGATACATCAAAAAGATACTGGATAAACTCCTTCATCTCAAGGGTGTTTTCCTTAAATTCTACGTATCTTTTATCCAGTTCTATCAGTTCATCTGCGTAGGTGTGTTTTTTTAGATCATTGAGTTTTGATGTTATATAATTTAGTGTGTTATTTACACCGGTTACATACTTTAAGGAGTCCCTGTATACATCCAGGTTCTTTATGTAAAGATCTTCATTCTCAATACCATAGAGGGTCACCTTCTCCGGGTTATTTACAGCAAAGAGTTCCGGGCCGCACAATCTCCCTTCTTGTACAAAATGGTCAGATACCTCTTCTCTTATACCCTTGTCCTTTATGTCAGTAAAAAGAGACAGGTCGTAATCACCAGCGCCGCCCTCAAGGTTTATTAAATTCACTCCGTAGTTTTCGTTCAGGTGGCCGATGATGTTGCTTATAGACTTCTGGGCAGCGTAATTGCAGTGGGCATCCTGGATGAAGATGATGGTCCCGCCCTTGCCTTTATGCTTATCTTTCAATTCCCCTAAAGCAGAAGGGATCTCGAAATCTTCTATCTCTAAGAGCTTCTTTTTGGATTCAAGACCCCGTTTCATACCTGCATCATGCGGCATAATCTCAGTCTTTAGCGCCCATGCTGCATCTGTCCCAATTACACTAAATAAAAATAAAACCGCAGTTAATACTGCGGCTATTTTATGGTATATTGTGACATATAAAAAAGACCATATAGGGGGTCTGTGTGTCGCCTCCTCAAGGTTACCCCGGTATGGTCTATAAATATCTTGTGTAGCCACTCTTACTACCCCCCGTTTAATAGTACTGGCTATTCAGATAAAAGCTTTTTAAAAGCCTATATTTATCACTGATAAAAAATAAGCCTTTTTTCGGCTAATATAGAGTATACATCATAATAATAGTATAGTCAAGAGGCTATTACTACCTTTTTATAATCTAACAATATAGCACTTGTTTTATTTATAACATATTATGTCATAATATGTTATAAATATAATGCTACTTATAATATAGGCGCCCTAAAGCAGAAACGCTTTCCAACTCGTTCGGGAAACTGTTTCCCGAATACGCTGGAAAGCGTTTCAAGAGTGATCTATTATCCTTTGTTATTTTTGACTTTTTCTTTTAACAAAATCTCGTATCTTCTTAGAAAAAGTTTATCCTTTTCTCTTCCCGCAACCTTTTTTGACATGAGAAGTTTGCTGAGTTTTGCCACTCTTACAGGCACACCTTTTATATTAAAAATAGTGGCATCTACCCGCATTTGGCTGAAGGAATAACCTGAAACAGTTAAAATTAATTCAATAGCTATTCCATAGGGATCTGTAGCCAAAATGGTCTTTTTCTCTCTTACAATCTTCTTAATGAGGCTTTTTTCGATCTTCTTTTCGTTGGCCATTAGACTGTAGTCAAGTTTTTCAAATATGGAGATAGCTTTTTTTACATTGTCAATTGTTGGCTTAATGAATATATCAAAATCCTGCGTGGCAAAAATCTCTTGTGTTTTTGCTGCATAATAATTTATACCTGACATGCCTATTATCACATAGACGATGCCTCTTCGGTTGAATTTATCTAAAATCTCTACATAAGGATCAAAGAATTGCTTCCTTTTCATTACATGCCCTTTCTTAATGCGCCGTAATGCCTTTGTTGCGCCAACATCACTCTGTTTACCCATGTCCTGTCGATCCCATCGTAATTTTGGCTCTCTACCACTTTCAGCAGTGATTGGGCCTTTTTGTTCTTAAAGACGGGGGGGTACTCTTTTGGCAAAATAAGTTCATCTATGGTGCAATCAAGCATACAGCTTATTTTATATAACACTTTCAATGATACGCCCCTTTTGCCTGAAGCTATGGCAGACATGTTTGAACGTGCTATCCCCAGTTTCATGGCTATGCTGATGAGCGTAATGCCCCTTGCCGCCGCTAGCTCTTTTATTCTAAGCCTTCTCTTCATCTTCGCCTTGCCTCCAATACAATGTTATCATAATATGATAACATTGTCAAGTTAAAAAAGAATGGATGATTAGGTATCTTGGGGTGATTTTGGGGTCGCTATCTAACCTGGTTAGGCCAACCAGGTTAGAACTTTATTTATAGTGGATGTATAGTGAAACTTGGTGAAATTGATGAAAATAATGGAGATGGCGGAGATAACGAAAAAGGCGTAACTCCAAATCGTACTTGGAATTACGCCTAATTTAGCATAGCCAATTGGGTTGGCTATTTTATCTGGCGGGGACGAAGGGATTCGAACCCTCGGTCACCTGATCGACAGTCAGGGGTCTTAAACCAGCTAGACGACGTCCCCAATTTTGCTTCGCAAAATTGATCCTGAAGCGCCGTCAAACAATGCGACCCAAGGAAGCATTGTAGGCGCTGAAGGACCTTATCTTGCCCTATTTATCAAACTTAATTTCTTGTTGCGCTTAAAACCTTGTATTTCTAATTCTCTTTTTCGCGCAGCAGATCTAGTTATGCAATCTTCTTCGTAAACCAGCTTTACCGGATATCTAAATTTAGTAAATCTGCAGCCTTTGCCCTTATTGTGTGCTGCGACGCGTTTCTCTACATCATTAGTAATGCCGGTATACAATCTTTTATCACGACATTCTACGATGTAAACAAACCAATTCTTTTGCTTCATTACATACAAAGGTCCTTCGCTTCGCTATGGCAAACGTCGGCTGGTTCCAACTTGAAAAGGTCCCTCGGAAACTTCCTTTGGTCGCTTCCTCAGGATCACGTTCGCCTTAGGCGAACGTGGTGGGCGGAGCAGGGCTCGAACCTGCGAACCTCTTCGATGTAAGCGAAGCGTTCTACCAGCTGAACTAACCGCCCCATCCGCCTAATAGAACAGGGTTAAATTATACATCCTAATCTCTATTCTGTCAACGCCGGCTTACAGCTTCGGTAAGGCGGTCATTGCGAATACCATTACAAAGAGCGCGACTGTTTCTATGACGCCTAAGACCATTATATAGTTACCAAAACCTTTTCCTGTTTCACCTAAAGCATCGGCTGCCCTCGCGCCTGCCTTGCCCTGCATCCATGCAGATAAGCCTATAGCAAGGCCTGCTATGCATCCTAAGATCATCTGATAGGTATAGGTTTCAGGGGGCAGATTTGCTGCCTTTATGGCGTTTCTGAGGATCATTCCGTATATGGTCTGAGATAATGGCGCGCCTACAAATGCGATCAATATAAATGGTGCGGCTTTATTCTGTAGAAATGCCCTCTTCCATGCCCCGATTGCGGCCATGCCTGCAACGCCTGTGCCGAGCGCAGACCCCAACGCAGCAAAAGCTAATGAAAAACCCATGTCACCTAATCCAGCTACCATCACAACCTCCTTATTTTATAATTACTCTTTGAACGGTTTATATTCTCTACCCGACCACTGCATGCCGAGATGGCCGGAAAATTCAAGCATGTTTAGACGTATACCATGTACGACGACCGCTATGATTCCCAGTGCGATATTTAATGCGTGCCCGAAAAAGAGTATGAATGCCGCTCCGAGCCCGCTTGCGATACTGCCGAACCCCGCCTCCATTGCCATATTGTTGAAGCTATTTGCTACTATTACTGAAGCATATCCTACTGCAAAGAGCCTTAGGTATGATACGACATCAGAAAAAGCGCTTATTATGCTTAATGGCAGATTTCCCAGCGTG
>JABMRJ010000082.1 GCA_013202745.1 Candidatus Omnitrophota bacterium | reverse complement strand
GTATCGTTTTTTACGCTTTTCATATATGTGTCTTTATACTAATAAAATAGCCGAGTTAGCATATATACCCTATAATATGCTTACTCGGCTATCTACCCAAATAGCCCTATTTTACGTAACTACAGACTTTATAAATGGTTAAAGCAAAAACCTAAAAAAATAACACCCCAAACTTCTTAAAGCTAATTAGAATATACCATATATAAACCTAAAAGTCAAGGGGTATTATCCGGCTTTTTTAATGTTTTACACTAATCCTGCCTTGAGGAGGTCTTGGACATCGAGAAGGCCGACTGGACGATCTTTATCATCTACCACAGGGATTTCATCGATCTTTTTAGACTTGAGGACCTGGAAGGCCTCAGCTGCAAGCTGGTCCTTCTTTATGGTGGTGGGGTTCTTCGTCATTACAAGCTTTACTTTTTTCTCTGTTATACGGGAGTCCTTATCGATATGGCGCCTAAGATCACCATCTGTAAATATTCCTTTTAGTCTCCCCTTCTTATCGACTATACTTGCGCTTCCGGCTCTTGCGCGCGTTATCGCTACGAGGACTTTCTTTACCTTCGTATCTTCTTTTACTATTGGGTTGTCCCTCCCCTTTCTCATTATATCTTCCACTCTTAAGAGGAGTCTCTTTCCCAAGATACCACCGGGATGATAGAGGGCGAAGTCCTTCTCTTTAAACCCTTTCTTATCGAGGAGCGCTATGGCCAGAGCGTCTCCCATAGCAAGCATCGCCGTTGTGGAAGCTGTTGGGGCCAGCCCTAGTGAGCATGCCTCTTTCTCGACGGACGTATCGACTACAAAGTCTGAGTTCCTTGCAAGGGTGGACCTTGTATTGCCGACAAAGGATACAAGTTTCGCGCCGATCTTTTTTATTATAGGCAAAAGCTTTACGATCTCTTCAGTCTCGCCTGAATTTGAAAATGCCAGTATGCAGTCATCTTTAGTAACCCTCCCGAGGTCTCCATGGAGTGCCTCTGCCGGATGCAGATATAAAGACGGTGTTCCTGTCGATGAGAGGGTCGCCGATATCTTCTGGGCTATGAAACCGGGCTTGCCCATCCCGGTCACTATGACCCTGCCATTAATCTTGCAGAGATAGTCTACTATGTTCACAAATTCCTTATTTATCCTCTTTTTGAGGCCTGCTACTGCCTTGCTCTCTATCGCTATGACTTCTCTGGCTCTTTTCTGTGACATCTTCTTCTACCTTCCTACGGCTATTTCTACACGCTTTAATTTCTTTAAGAAACTTTCGAGTTTATCGAGCGGAAACATATTCGGGCCGTCACTCAATGCGTTGTCAGGATCCTCATGGACCTCCATGAATATTGCATCTGCTCCGCATGTCAAAGAAGCGAGGGCGAGCGGCTCTACAAACTCTCTATCCCCGCCGCTTCTGTCACCCTTACCGCCGGGCGATTGGACAGAATGCGTTGCGTCAAATATGACAGGGTAGCCGAATTTTTTCATGATAAGCATAGAGCGGAAATCGCTAACAAGCGTATTATACCCGAAAGATGTCCCGCGCTCTGTGAAGATCATATTCTTGTTGCCTGCGGATTCAACCTTTTCTATTATGTGCTTGATATCCCACGGAGCGAGGAATTGCCCCTTCTTTATATTTATAACCTTGCCGGTCTTTGCCGCCTTTGTTATAAGGTCTGTCTGTCTCGATAGGAATGCGGGTATCTGTATAACATCCAGGGTATTCAAGACCTTCTTTATATCGTCCTGGCAGTGTATATCGCTTAAGATAGGGACCTTAAGTTCCTTCTTTATCCTCGCAAGTATCTTTAACCCCTTATCTATGCCGGGTCCCCTGTATGATTTGATCGATGTGCGGTTTGCCTTGTCGAAACTCGACTTATATATAAAAGGCATGTTAAGTTTCTTAGCGATACCCTTTATCAACTTTGCATGGCGCAGGGCACTCGCCTCTGATTCTATCACACACGGCCCCGCTATCAATGCAATGGGGTTTTTGCCGCCTATCCTTACATTTCCTACTCTGACCTCTCTCGTCTTCATGCTTCCCTTTCGAGAAGTACCTTCTTTGCCTTCTCCAGGTCCTCCGGCGTATCTATTCCGACGGTATCGAGCTTTGTCTCTATAGTCTTTATCCTGTATCCATGCTCCAGGGCCCTAAGCTGTTCCAGGGATTCTGTCTTTTCGAGTTCTGTCTTAGGGAGATTGGTAAAGGTATATAGAAAATCTTTCGTATAACCATAGAGGCCGAGGTGTTTATAAAAACAATCTGACTGGCGGTCCCTTTCAAAAGGTATGGGGCTTCTTGAAAAGTAGAGGGCATAACCGTTTTTATCTATCACGGCCTTGACGACATTTGAGTCCATTATTTCATTTTTATCCTTTATCTTTTTTATGACGGTCGCCATATTTATACCTTCATCATCGAGCATCGTCCTTACGAGCTCATCTATCATCGACTGGTGGATAAATGGCTCATCGCCCTGGATATTTATAATTATCCGCGTATCTATCGGATTGACAACCTCTGCCAGCCTGTCTGTCCCCGTCGGCTGGTCTACTGAAGTAAGGACGGCCTTTCCGCCAAACTCCTTGACCGCCTTCATTATCCTGTCGTCGTCGGTAGCGATAATCAGATCGTCGAGCATCTTCGCCCTTTTAGCCATCTCATAGACATGCTGCACAACAGGCTTTCCCATAAGATCTGCCAGGACCTTGCCTTCAAATCTCGTGGAGCCGTATCTCGCCGGTATTATACCTATAGCGTTCATCTATCCCTCGATTTCCTTTTTTATCCTATTGATAAGTTCGTTTGAATCTATCACGGCTATGCCCACCTTGCCTACTACTATACCCGCGGCGTAGTTTGCTATATATGCCGCTTCAGTGTCATTTGCGCCGCTTGCAAGTGAAAGGCAGAATGTACCTATGACTGTATCACCGGCACCCGAGACATCGTATACCTCCTGTGCGATAGTAGGGATATGGACAGGGCGCTTGCCGTTTTCAAAGAGGGCCATGCCCTTTTCGCCGAGCGTAATGAGGGCGGCCTTACACCTTAATGCCGTCAGGAGCTTTCTGCCAGCTGCTTCTATGTCCTTTTTATTCTCTATCTTTATGCCGGTAGCCTTTGACGCCTCGTCGCTGTTAGGTGTGATGAGCGTAACGCCTTTATAAAGGGAGAAATTCTCTTCCTTTGGATCTACGGCTATCGGTTTTTTATATCTTTTGGCGAGAGGGATGATGCCTTTAAGAAGCTCGGGTGTAATCAATCCCTTCCCGTAGTCTTCGATGATCAATATATCTATCTCTTTTATCTTCTTCTCGACGTGTTTTATGACCTTTGATAAGGTAGCCCCGGATACGGGTGCAGTCTCCTCCCTGTCTATGCGCACGACCTGCTGTTTATGCGCAATGACCCTTGTCTTTAATACCGTGGGCCTCCGCTTATCGACAATAAACCCATCTGTCACAACACCTTTTTTGGACATCTCTCTTTTTAATGTCCTGCCCCTCTCGTCATCGCCGATGATGCCGACAAGTTCAGCCTTTCCTCCGAAAGATGCTATGTTGTTTGCAACATTGCTCGCACCTCCGGGCATAAAATTCTCCTTCTTAACCCAGACAACGGGTACGGGGGCTTCCGGAGATATGCGGTCGACGCTGCCCCATATAAACTCATCCAGTATAAGGTCGCCTATTATCATTATCCTGGCATCCGTAAAATTTGATATGATCTTCTTTAATCTTGAGAGATTCTGCTTCATATCTCCTCCAGTATAGCCTGGTATAGAAGCGGTACCATTATCTCATGGTGGCCTATTATATTATATCCGAGGCCTCCGCCTTCTGTGGGGCGTTTCACCACATTCTGCGTAGGCCTGTAGTGTGTAATCATATCGAAATTTGCCGTCGTGAAGTGGTTAACCTTATGTTTTAGATTCCTTGCAAGATTGAGCGCCTTTAAGAAGACTTCGGGGAGTATGATGGCTGAGCCTACATTCATAACGCAGCCGCCCTTATTTAATTTTATGACGCTGTATACGAGGTTCCTGAAATCTATCATCGACCCTTCGCCGATAGCGGCACCATTGCATGATGGGTGCTGGTGTATAATATCTGTCCCCACGGCTACATGGACCGTTACCGGGACATTGTACTTAATACCGCTTGCAAGTATGCTTATATCAGATAGGGGCAGTTTCTCAGCCAGGATCTTTTCACCGACCGCCGTACCTATGCCGACACCCTCGTTTACACCCTTATTGATAGCGCCGTTTATAAACTGCGCCGTCTCTTTTGCCATGCCGAATGACCCGTCTTTAAGGGCCTTACCCACATCCTCGCTCGTCTTCCCTGTCATGGCAAGCTCGGCATCATGTATGATGCCTGCGCCGTTTAATGCTATAGCTGTTATGACCCGCTTTTTCATAAGGTCTATTATGAGGGGTGAGAGGCCGCACTTTACTACATGCGCCCCGAGCATGAATATAACGGATCTCCGCTTCTTGCGCGCGTTTATTATATCGTCCCTGATATTTTTGATATCCCTTGCGGCGAGTATATCGGGAAGAGAGTCGTAGAATCGCTTAAAAGAGGCAGATCTCTTGCCAGTCTTGGCAAGGTCGCCCTTCTTTATCTTGGAAGGCCGCCTATTAAGCGAGTAGGTTCTTACCTTTGTAAAATCGAGTCTTGCCATGGTACCCCTCAAAATGCTTATGTATTATAACATGATTATATACAATATATCAAGTGGCTATATCGTATTCGTCTTCTATCTCGCCCACTATCTCCTCTACTATGTCCTCTATAGTGGCAATGCCTATGGCCATGCCTTTCTTATCAACTACGACTGCCATATTCTCTTCATTGTGCCTAAAATCTTCTAAAACATCTTCTATAGACTTCTCCGGGTTTACTCTGTATGGAGGGAGGATAAGATCCCTTAAATCCGCGCCTTCTATATTCTCTTTGGCAAGGTCACTCATCTCTATTACGCCTATGATATTATCTTTCTTCCCGCTATATATAGGTAGGCGCGAATATCCTTTCTCTGCCAATAAATTTATAACATCCTTTACAGAAGATCTATCCGGGGCCATTGTTACATTTCTCAATGGGACCATTACCGACTGCACACTCGTCCTTCCGAAATCGAATATCTCACTCGCCATCGCTATCTCATGCTTCTCCATAACACCCTGCTTTGCCGCTTCAAGCATAAGGAGACGTATCTCTTCCCTCGATACATAAGGGTTCTTCTTTTCACCGCCCCTTACAAAGATCCGCGAGACTGCGTTTGAGAGCATGGTGGCCAAAAAAACGAAAGGAAAGAGCACGGCCGCTGCTATCTTTAATGGATAAGCCGAGAGGAGTGAAAGTGTATCGGAATGCTGCTGATAGATTATCTTAGGCATAATCTCCCCGAAGATAAGTACCAGCGGAAATATTATGACCGTGGCTATGAGAGCATCCCTGCCCGGTACGCTTGTGTATTTCGAGACTATGGCGGTCGCCACTGAAGATGCTATAATTACAGCCAGGTTGACCCCTACAAGTGTAGTGCTCAAGAATTCTTCCGGATTCTCAAAGAATGAGGTGACGATCCGCGCCCGCTTATCCTTCTTATCCATAAGGTGGCTCATCCTGATGCGGTTGCAGGATATTATGCCTATCTCGGAACCGGCAAAGAATCCCTCTATTGCAAGGCAGAGGAGTATTATAAAGACCCCTAATAACACACTCATGGAGATTGCTCCTTGATATCCCTTATCTGTCCGATTATCTCCTCCAGGAGGTCCTGGAGCGTCACGAGCCCTGCGAGCCTGCCTCCCTTATTTTTTACAAGTGCCATATGTATCCTGTGTTTCCTGAATTCGCGCAGGAGATCGTCGAGATTTATATCTTCCGCCACGTAGAATGGTTTTCTCAATATATCCCTCAAGGCGAACTCGCCTTTCTGGCCTGCTACTATGAGGTCTTTTGCATACAGCATGCCGACTATATTATCCAGATTATTCTCAAATATGGGCATGCGTGATAATTCCTTCTTTGTAATTATAGATCTTATCGTATCAAGCGGAGTCGATATGTCGACTGCGACAATCCTCTGCGGCGGGACTATGACGTCCCTTGCGGTCTTATCGTTAAACTTAAAGACGCCTCTTATCATCTCTTCCTCTTTTTTGTCGAGCGCACCAAAGCGCGTGCCTATCTCGACCGCCTTCTTGACCTCTTCTTCATTAAGATCCTCTTGATCCCGCTTGATCTTTCTGCTTGCAATAGGCTCAAGAAAATCTACTATGTACCCAAGGATCTTTCTTAAAGGTAAAACAAGTCTTGAAAAGAATAGTATGTATGGCGCAACGAATAGTGATATCCTCTCTGAATTTTTTATAGATATCACTTTTGGCGTAATCTCGCCGAAGGTGAGTATGAGCAAAGTCATGATGCCTATAGATATGCCGAGCCCCCTGTCGCCGAATAGCTTCAATGCAATGGATGACGCCATCGATGAGGCCAGAATATTTACAAGCATATTCCCTGTAAGGATCGTTATTATGAGGGTGCGCGGCCTGTTTAGGAGGTATGCAAGGGTCCTGGCGTTTTTGACATTCTCTACCTGGAGACGCCTTACGCGTATCTTACTCAGGCTAAAGAGTGCGGTCTCCGAGCCTGAAAAGAAGGCCGAACATAATAGCAGCGCCGCGAGAATAAAGAGATTAACCATTTAAAACCATTTGTTCTTTTTGAAATATATGAGCATGCCGCAGGCCACTATGGCCATCAGTATGTATGCGCCCAGATACCCGAATTTCCAGCCAATCTCCGGCATAAATTTAAAGTTCATGCCGTATATTCCCGTTATGACGGATAGGGGCATCATTATGGTCGCTATGACGGTAAGCGTCTTCATTATCTCATTCGTCTTATTAGTTATATTCGACAGGTATGCATCGAGAGCACTGCTTACGGTATCACGGTATGTATCTATCGTATCCAGGATGAACATCAGGTTATCACCTATATCGCGGAAGTATATGCCGATCGCAGGGTTTATAAATGCATGGTCGCCCTTGGCAAGGAGGTTTATAGTCTCACGCTGCGGCGATATCGCCCTTCTTAAAAAGAAGATGTCATTCTTTATAGAGAATATCTGCTTAAGCGTCTCTTCCGTAGGATTGGAGAAGACCTCGTTCTCGACCTTGTCTATTCTCGAATCGAGCATATCTATAACGGGGAAGTAATTATCGACAAGTGAATCTATTACCTGGTGCAGGAGGTTATCTGAACTTGTGCACATAAGGTTTAGATTCTTCTCAGCCCTTGCCCACGCGGTCTTTAAGGACGGGATGGGGTCCATGTGTATAGTGAGGAGAAAATTCTTTCCCACGCAGATATTCAGCTCGATCGTCTTCACCTTCAAGGTTTTAGGATGATAACCGGCAGCATGCAGTATCAGAAATAGGTAACTCGGAAACTGGTCTATCTTCGGGCGCGCATTGGTATTTACACAGTCTTCTACCGTAAGCGGATGCAGCTTAAAGATATCCTTTATAAAGGAGAGTTCTTCCTTTGTTGGATTTTCAAGCTCGACCCATATTAAACTATCCTCCTTATCTACAGCACGCTTGATCTGTTCCTTCTTAAGGGATCCCATTATCTCTTTCTTCTCTTTACATAACATCGCTTTAAACATGACATCCTCCGTTTTTATTTAATATAACTTCAGCTGCTTCTAATACTTCATTTACGCTTACAGCGTTTAAACATAGGAATCCTTTATCACAGTTATGAGCCATACAAGACCTGCAGCCCACATCCTTATGCATTATTATGTCATCTTTACCCCTCGGGCCCCACCTGACAGGGCCGAGCCCTGCATCCCTTCTTCC
>JABMRJ010000081.1 GCA_013202745.1 Candidatus Omnitrophota bacterium | reverse complement strand
GTCCTGCAGTGGAAGGATGTCGTATGCATTCCTGCGCTGCAGTCAGGGCAGGCCTTCTGGCCTGTTTCTGCAGCAGGGATATCTCCTACGACATCTCTATATACTTTGTAGTAGAAGAAGTGCTCTTTGTTTATAAATTTCACAGGATATGGATTATTCGCGAACTCTTTGTCAGATATGGTCGATGAGATGATCTTGCGCAGTTCCGTCATGCCTGAGCCGCACTCAAGGGGTCTTTTGCTCTGCCAGACGAGCTCTTCAGGCAGGCTCTCTTCATATGCCTTGCGCAGTATCCATTTGCCGTGAACCCTATCGCCCTCTGACTTTATCTTTAGCTCAGGAGCAATGGAGAGGGCAAGCTCTATGACTTTCTTGTCCATAAAGGGCTGCCTCAGCTTAATGCAAAAATGTTTAGCGAGTGGACCGGATGAGAAATTCATATTTTGAGCGATCCTCCTTATATAGGCATCCAGATCCCTGATTACCTGCATATATGAATAACCCCCAAAGAGTTCGTCGCTTGCATCCCCTGTTGATATACTCTTTATCCCGAGCTCTTTTGCCTTTTTAAGCCCCAGATACACGACGATATCGTTAGGTATGGCCGGATCAAAGGTCTTGAGTATGCCTATCACTTCAGGTATGGCGTTTATTGCCTCATCCGTAGTAACGGATTTCTCGTGGCGTTCCATATTGAGATATCGCGCGGCTGTAGCAGAGTATATGATATCCTCACCGCGCGAATTGAAATTTACTGAGATGGCCCTGATCTTTGGATTTATGGAGGCAAGGATAGTGGTATCGAGCCCTCCTGAAAAGAGCATCCCCTCAGCCCTGTTTTTGCGCACAGATGCTTTAAGTCTCTTTTTAAGTTCTAATATTATATCTTCCATATATTACCCGAGCACTATAAGGGAAAAGAATAAAACGGCAAGCTCTGCTATTTCACTCGTCGCGCCTATCGTATCGCCCGTCATGCCCCCTATTTTTCTCTTTGAATAATTTATCATAAGAAGAACCGGGACTGTATTTACGATAAATAAGGGTATCGCCTTTATGCCGGCCATGATAAAAAAGATTACCGCAGTAAAGAGGCCTGCCAGGACGACATCCTTCTTCTTTGCATATTTTATAAAGGAGATGGCCTTTCCTTCCTTTCTTGGATATAGAGCCATGTTGCATGCAAGCGCCTGCGCCCATCTTGAGAATACAGCAGACATGATAAGGACCTTCCAGAGCAATTCGTGCCGGATGGTTACAAAGAGTGTAAATTTTATTATGAGTACTGCCGCAACGCCTATTATCCCCATTGCCCCAACACTGCTGTCGCGCATTATCTCAAGGATCCTTATCTTTGACTGCGAACCGTAGAATCCATCACAGGTATCTGCGAGACCATCTAAGTGCATACCGCCGGTTATTAAGATGGAGGCAAGTAGTATGAATGCACCTGTTACGAGGTTAGGTAAAAAAGAGAAGATGGAGGCTGTCAATGCGAGCACGATGCCTATTACAAGGCCTGCTAGCGGAAAATAGAGCAGTGCCCTGCCATAATATTCATCCTTTATCTCCCCTTTGATCTTTACAGGAAGGGTCGTTAGGAATTGCAGAGCTATGAGGAATTTCTTCATCAGCTAACCTTCTCCGGGACCTTTGGGTTTTTGATCTTCGTGGAGACGGATGCCCCCTGGAATGTGGCCATCTCTTTTAAGATCTTGACGGCCGCATCTACTATATTGATACCGAGTGCTGCCCCGGTCCCTTCACCTAGGCGCAGGTTGAGGTCAAATATGGGCTTAATACCTATATAGTCCAGCACTATCCTGTGGCCTATCTCAGCGGATGAGTGCGCAGCAATCATGTACCCTTTAACCTTCGGCTCGATCTTATATGCTATCAATGCCGCCGCGCCGGATATGAAGCCATCTATGACTACGGGTATCCTCCTTGATGCCGCGGCCAGTATAACACCCGCTATCCCGCCTATCTCAAACCCGCCTACTTTTGACAAAACGTCTATGCCGTCATTGGGATCCGGATTATTTACCTTTAAGGCATCCTTTATGACTTCTATCTTATTCCTGAGAGCATCATTACTTATGCCGGTTCCCCTGCCTGTAATATCATCCGCAGGCACGCCAGTTATGGCAGAAGCTATAGCGCTTGAAGGTGTGGTATTGCCTATGCCCATATCACCCGTCCCTACTATATTTATACCTTTCTTAAACTCCTCTTCGAATACCTCTATACCTGCCTCAATAGACTTAATCGCCTCATCTTTTGTCATGGCAGGTTCTTTGACCATATTCTTTGTGCCATGGGCAACCTTCTTTATCTTTAGGTTACTATCTTTAGCGCTCAGATCCCCCGCAACACCCATATCAACAACGACTACCCTCGCGCCGATATGTTTTGCCAGGACATTTATACCCGCTCCGCCTCTTATAAAATTGTAGACCATCTGCGGGGTAACCTCTTTGGGGAATGCGCTTACCCCCTCTTCAGTGACTCCATGGTCTCCTGCCATAGTAAAGATGATCTTATCTTTCATGGATGGATTATCATCTCTTGTAATCTCAACGACCTGCATAGCAAACTCTTCCAGGCGGCCGAGACTGCCCTGCGGTTTTGTAAGATTATCGAGCCTCTTCTGCGTCTTGTCTCTTAAGCTATGATCGATCTCTTCTATTTTCTCCAATGTCATATTTAATATATTCACACCTGCTCCTTAATTTTTATCGGTATACCGGCCTGCATCATATATACAGTATCTGCATGTCCGGCCATTATTTGATTGGATATGCCAAGCACATCCCTGAATCGCCTCGCAAGGGGATTATCCGGCACAATTCCCCCACCGACTTCATTCGACACTACTATTATGTCAGTCTTGCTCTTTAATAGCCGATTTGCTATCAGTGTAATCTCTTTCTCTATTGCCTTATCCCTTACTCTATTCATCATAAGGTTCGTAACAAAAAGACCCAGACAATCTATGATTATGGTATCAAAGTTGTTTGCATGCCTATTTAATACCGCGGAAATCTTTCTATACCCTTCTACAACCTTCCAGCCGGCTGGTCTGGATCTCTTGTGTTTTTGGATCCTCTTTTTCATCTCTTCATCTTTAGGAGAACAAGTCGCTATAAATAGCACCTTCTTGCCTTTCTCCTTGGCCAATTCCACAGAGAATCTGCTCTTGCCGCTCCTTGCGCCGCCTATAATGAATATGAGTCTACCCATAATACCTACTTTAGATGTGCTGTATCGTTTATCTTTATTACTCTTGCAATCCCCTTATTGAATGTGATAACATTCAGGGCCGTTACCCCCTGCTCTATTCTCCAGAACATCTTTGCATCCAGTCCCAGTAAGCTTACCAGGATCGCCCTTATAGGACCGCCGTGGCTTACTATGGCGACTACATTACGCTTATTTCTTAAAGAGATTCCGCTAAAGGTCTTTAATACCCGCCTTGTGAATCCCTTGATGTTTTCACCTCCGGGTACTTTCATGCATTCCGGATGGTTTAGCCACTCTTTGAATAGTTCAGGGTGGAGTTTATTTACCTGCTCGTGGGTGTACCCGGAGAGTTTTCCGAAATCTATTTCACGCAAACCCTTTCTTTTAACTATTCTTTTATTGCTGAATAGAATCTCTGCAGTCTGCATGGCGCGCTTGAGGTCGCTTGAATATACTTTTTCAATATTAAGGGATTCGAGTTTTGTTTTAAGGAGGGCTGCCTGCAGGATACCATCCTTATTTAGAGGGATATCCTCATGGCCGCAGAATTTATTCTTTATCGTATAATCTGTCTCGCCGTGTCTTATGAGTATCAACTTCTTCATAAAATAATAAAACCCTCAGCGCAAATGCGCTAAGGGTTGCACCCTGATTTACTTGGCCCTATGCTATTATCCAGGCCTCCTTCGGGCCCGTGATAACACAAAATATAGGCAGGTCTTCTGACTTATGGCTTTATGCCTACTCACCGCACCTTCCCACCCTTACGGCAGTGGTAATTGCGGCTTTCGTTCCATTCACAGCGGCGGGACCGTAGCCGTCTCTCACGGCTTTCCCCTTTACGCCTTTCGGCACCTATATCCTTATTGTCTGGTTGCGAGTATATACTAATAATAGTTATTTGTCAAGATGTTGTTGCCGCTTCGTTCTTTTCAAAGCAACCTCTGTATAAGGCCTGTGGCATTCGCCTCCGCTTGTCGCTCCGGCGAACACCACAGGCCTTAGCTTTTTTTCTTGTTTTTCTTGTACCGTGTGCAATTTTATTCGGCAAAGTGTCCCTGAATTGAGCTCCAAGCTGTCCCCGGGGACAGCTTGCAAGTCAAAATGAGGGACAGGTTGAAAGCTAAAATTGCACACGGTACAAAAAGCTTACACACTCTTTATACCGACTTAAAGGCCTCTTCTGCGAGTTCGAGTAGTCTGCTGGAGGTGACTGGGTTACAGATAACCTAATATTCTATGCCTTTGCGGGCCTTTATGCCTTTGTAGTAGGGGTGCTTAACAAGGCGCATCTCCGTTGCGTAATCTGCCTTGTTTACAAGCCACTTCGGGGCTCCCCTACCCGTTAAGATGAGCTCTGAAGTGCGGAATTTGAGGTCTAATAGGGATAGTATTTCTTTCTTTTCTATATATTTTTCCTTTATGGCATTCACTATCTCATCGAGTATTACTATATCGTAGTTTCCAAGAAGGAGGGTTTCCTTGACAGTCTTTAGATCCTGTGTAATTTTATCCTGGAGTATATTTTTTGCCTTCTTCTTTAAGTCCTTATGGTAAAAGCTCGGGTGAGTCTGGTCAAAGGTGACCACTTTTAAGGTGGCGCTTAGGAATTTGGCTGCCTTGTTAGCGCCGTTAACACCTTTTTTCATAAACTGGTAGACGCAGACATTCATGCCCCAGCCTGAAGCGCGGAGTGCCAGGCCTAAAGCGGCCGTCGACTTACCCTTTCCCTTTCCTGTATATACATGTATAAGGCCTTTAGTATTTTTCATTGGAGTTTTGATAAGAAGGTATCCTTAAATTTCGTGTTTATAAATAAGCCATGGATGTATGTGCCGAATATCTTTCCATCCTCATTTACGGCACCGTCGGGGATCTCTACGTCTATTCCGCCCCTCTTTGTTATTGTAAACATCGGCTCTAATCCGTTTAGGTATTTTGTCCGCCCTATGTGTGATTCATATCCATGCACCTTACAGTTATTTTTTAACAACATCGCCTCTACATCATCTTCGACCTTGCTCGGCATGAGGCGTGTTACCATGCTTAAAAAACTAAAACCCTCACATCTTGAATGCAGCATCTCGCTGCCTTTGATGTCTATGATCTTTGCGCCGAGCATCTGGAAGCCGCCTGATATCCCCATGATAGCAACCTTCTTCTTTGCAAGCTCTCTTATCTTGTCGGAATATCCGGTTCTCTTTAGGTATATATAGTCCTGTATCGTCTTGCTTGTGCCGGGGATTATAAAGAGCTCGGGTGAGCCTATCTCCTCACGCGCATTTATAAAGCGAAGTGTTATATCTTTATCATTTGCAAGCGCATCAAACTCATCGAGGCGTGATGCGTTTGGTAGTTTCAGTATCTCTATATTAATTTTTTGTCTTCTTTGCATGTATTTTTGAGAAGAGCTTTATGGCTACAAAACCTAATACCAAAAGCAGGACGAAGGCAATCGTGAAGAGATTAAAGTACTTTTCGATGTAGAGCTTGATTGTATCGCCGAATAGGTATATGGCGCCTCCTACAAGAAAGAAACGGGCACCCCTCGATAATATAGACGCAATTATAAACCTGGTGAAGTTTATATAGAATACACCGGCAGATATCGTAAATACCTTATAGGGAATCGGCGTAAACCCAGCAATGCCGATCGCCCATGCTTCATACTTATTGAAATAGTTGTGAACGAGAGATATCTTCTCCTTGGAGACGAATTTCTCTAATAACGGCCTTCCACCTTTTAGCCCTACGAAGTATCCGAATATGGCGCCAAGGACAGAGCCAATAGTAGTAATCAGTGCCAAAAAGAAACTCGATTCCGGTGTAATGAGGGCTAATGCTATCAGCAGGATGTCCGGAGGTATTGGAAAGAAAGAAGACTCTGCAAATGAAAGCATGAATAGGCCTAATGGCCCCATAGGGAGAAACTTATCCAGTGTCCACTTTGTGAAGGATTTCAACATCTCAGCTATCCCATCCTTCCTTACCTATTAGCGGTACAAAAACACATCCACAAAGATCTTTACTCACAATCCTGCCATTCCGCTTTTCAACCGATGTGAGCGCCTGGCTGGAGTGGCCTCCGACGGGGATTATCATCCTGCCGCCATCCTTAAGCTGTGTTACCAGGCTCAATGGTACCCGTGGGGACCCAGCCGTTACTATTATCCGGTCGTATGGCGCATGTTCTTCCCATCCAAGTGTACCATCGCCTATCCGGATCTCTACATTATTATATCCGAAACACTGTAATGTGCTGCGCGCAGTATTGGCTAAGCTTTCAAACCGTTCTACAGAGTATACATTTTTGGCTATCTCGGCCAGTATGGCTGTCTGGTAACCGCTTCCTGTACCGATCTCAAGGACATTTTCATTGCCCACAAGGGCCAGGGCCTGCGTCATCAATGCTACCATATATGGCTGAGATATGGTCTGCCCGTCACCTACCGGCAGCGGGTGGTCTCCATATGCGGCATCGCGGAGCTTTTCTGTAACAAAGTTATGGCGCTCGACTTTTCTAAAGGCCGTGAGGACCTTGTCATCGGTTATGTTGCGAGGCATGAGCTGTCTTTCAACCATGTGCTCTCTTAAAGATTTATAGTCCATCTAAGACTTCTCTCGCCTCTCTTCAGCATTTATCTTGAATATGAGTCTTATAAAACGAAAGGCATCCTTCAAGGGATGGATGGTACTCACCTCATTATTGTATATGCTCTTTATGGGGATGGAGTGTATCCTGAAATTTTTCCTCCCGGCCCTTATGAGCATCTCTGATTCTGTTTCAAATTTGGATGTGACCAGAATGATCTTCTCAAGAAGCCTTCTTTTAATAAGTCTGAATCCGCACTGTGTATCGGGTATATATTGTCCGCTTATCTTTGAGATGACATGTGACAGACACTTGTTGGTAGCCCACCTTATGAAGGGCATCGCCTTCGGGTTTTCCATGCGGTTGCCTATTATAAGATCGGCACCCGTTATCTTTGCGGACTTGACAAAACGTTCTATATCCTTTGGACTATGCTGCCCGTCGCCGTCCATTATGATGACCGCCTCATAGCCGTTTACAAGGGCATGTGCAAAGCCGGATTTTAACGAGGCCCCCTTACCCATATTCTCCTTGTGCATAATTACCGCGGCCCCGTTTTCATGAGCGATCTTTCCTGTATTATCGCTTGATCCGTCGTCGACAACTACTATATCGTGCCCTGAATTCTTGACTTCTGATAAGAGTTCGCCGATCATCCTCGATTCATTATATGTGGGAATCAGTACACAAGTTTTCATCTTCCGCTCACATTTTTCCACGGGTCATCGAACATATACCATTGTTCCGGATAGAGCTTTATATATTTCTCTATAGCGTTGGTTGCTTTCTGGACGACGGTCCTTATGTCAGCATCTTTATTTCCGGTAAGGGTATATTCAAGAGGTTTTTCCAGAACGTATTTATATGTATTGTCCTTCTGCCTCATTATAAAAACCGGTAAGATGGGGCACTTGCACTTTACGGCAAAGAGGCCTATACCCACCGGCATTACAGCTGGCTTGCCGAAGAAGTTGATGCGTACAGAATTGTCGCTGAAATCCCTGTCGGAGAGTATGCCTATTAGTTCATTCTTCTTAAGGAGTTCCATTGTTTTCCTGACACTTCCGCCAAGAGGTATATTCTTTACGCCTTTTATCGCCCTCTGGCTGATGAAGAAATCATTTACGTGTTTATTCTCATGCGCCAGTGCGATGACGCTTATCGGAAAGCCGAGCTGCGCCAATAATGCAGCACCCCACTCCCAATTGCCAAGGTGCGCAGAGAAGGCGATGACGCCCTTGCCCGATTTTAAAGCCCCCCTTACATTTTCTACACCTTCTATCTTTACATTCTTCTCTATGTATTCCTTGCCCATCTTTTCAAATCGTAAAAACTCCACTAGATATTTTGCGAAATTCCTGAGTATCTTGCGCGCGCAAGCTCGGATCCTGTCATTATCATTCCCCAGGGCATGCGTTAAGTTGGCAATAATGAGCCTTCTCGTTTTGTAATTTAAGATAAATACAATATCCGCAATCCTTGAGCCCAGCCAGTATGTGAAGCTTCTTGGGAGCGATAGTGTTATAAAATGGCCTACCCTGTATACAGCATATAATATCATCAGCGTACCGATCCAAGTATGAGCTTACCTATCTTTATAGAAGAGTCGGGGTTTACCTCTTTCCTTATCTCTTTTTTGATATTGCTCAATTTGTCAGGGTTATTAAGGAGTTCTTCCAGAAAGAGGACCGCTTCTCTTTCGTCTTTGGCCTTGATGGCGAGTTTTCTTTGAAGTAAGTAACGCGTATTCATCGCCTCCTGGCCGGGTAGCGGATTGAGTATGATCATCGGTAATTCCTTCGAAAGCGCCTCAGCAGTCGTTATCCCTCCGGGTTTTGTTATTATTACAGTTGCTATCTCCATGATTTCATCTATCGATTCCGAATACGGCATGATCAAAGTCTTTTTTCTAAATGAGCCCTTTCTTCTTGCCAACGACCTGTAGAGCCTCTTATTCATGCCGGTGATTGCCAAGATCTGCATATCTGCAGAAGACCGGTCCAGCAATGCTATGAGCTTATTTATAGGGCCGAGCCCCTGCCCGCCACCCATAATGAGTATCACGGGCTTGCTGCTATCAAGTGAATATTTATTAAATATATCTGCCTTCGGCTTGGTGGTATAGAACTTAGGGTCTATGGGGATTCCGAGAACCTTTATCTTCTCTTCAGATACGCCGTTCTCGACGAGCCTTCTGCCCGTATCTGCGGACGGTACGACATAGCTATTTACATCGTTATATATCCAGTAAGAGTGCGGTGCATAGTCTGTAAGCACAGCTATGAGTGGTATATTCAGTCCGTTGCTCTTTTTTAGATCCGCTACTATGCCGCAGGGAAAGGCCTGTGTGCAGACGACCGCATCCGGCTTGAAGTCATCCAGGAGTGTTTTCATCTTGGCAGAATTGAACCTGTGTATGGAATCTTTAAGGCGTTGGGTCTTTCTGACTACTACGGGGTTGTCGTATAGATATTCCCAGACCTCCGGCCTGCGTTTTATGACGGCCATGTAGGTCTTATTGATTATCTTTTCGAGGACAGGGTTTGTGTAATTAAAAGAGTTTATGCTCTTTGACACTATGCTCCTGTTAAGCAGGCGTAATGCGTTTTCCAGCGCCATACACGCCCGATGGTGGCCCGAATTCTGTGATATGTACATAAGAAGGATCTTTGCCAAAACCTTTAAACCTCCATATCGAGAAGCTTCTTTATCCTTTCAACTGCCATCATGAGTCTCTTCTCGTCTTCTACGAGCGCAAAGCGGACATACCCTTCACCGTATTCGCCGAAACCTGTCCCTGGTGCTGCTGCAACGCCCGCTTCCTGTATCATCAGGGTAGCAAACTCCATAGATGTAAGTGCGCTATACTTTAGCGGGATGCGCGCCCAGATGTAGAACGTTGCCTTTGGCTTAGGTACATTCCAGCCGATATCTCTCAAGCCCTTTACAAAGATATCCATGCGCTTCTTATATGTCTCGACGGTCTTTTTTACGCAATCCTGAGGGCCTGAGAGTGCCTTTATTGCTGCTGCCTGTATGCCCCTGTAGATGCCGAAGTCTATGTAGCTTTTCGTCTTTGCCAGGGTCTTGAGTATGTTCCTGTTTCCTACGGCAAAGGCGATCCTCCAGCCGGCCATATTGTAAGACTTTGAGAGTGTATGGAATTCTATAGCTATATCTTTTGCGCCTTTTACCTGGAGGATGCTCGGTGCTTTATAGTCACCATATACGATCTCTGAATAGGCAAGGTCATGGCCCAATATGATATCTTTGCCCTTTAGCCATTTTATGACGTCTTCGAAGAATTTTATATCAGCTACGGCTGCTGTAGGATTATGCGGATAGCTCAAAAAGAGCAGCTTTGCCATCTTGACGACTTCCGGGCTCAAGGCATCAAAATTAGGCCTGAAGCCGTTCTCTTCGACAATCGGTATATTGTAGAGTATGCCACCCGCCATTATTACGCCGTTGAAATGGACAGGATATGCCGGGTTCGGCACCAGCGCTATATCGTCATTATTTAGAAACGCTAATGAGAGGTGCGCTATGCCTTCTTTTGAGCCTATCAGGGGCAGTACTTCCTCATCAGGATCCAAAGTCACATCGAAGCGCTGCTTGTACCAGTCTGCAATGGTTTTGCGAAGCCGCTTCTCCAGTTCCCCGTCAACCCTTGAATATCTCTGATTGCCGTCGACCTTAGATGCCCTGCAGAGCTCGTCAATGACGTGCTTGGGGCACGGCTGGTCCGGGCTGCCCATGCCGAGATCGATCACATCGACGCCCTTTGCTCTCTCCCGGGCTTTCAACTGGTCGATTACAGTGAATAGATATGGTGGTAAGCGCTTAAGCCGATTTGCTTCATGCATCGCCTTCTCCTTTTTTATCTTTATTCTATGGATGCCAAGGTCTCACCGACCTTAACAGTGTCTCCTTCATTAAAGAATTTTTTTGTCAATTTACCAGAGTACGCCGCCGGGACATTGAATGTAGCCTTGTCAGTGGCCATCTCTACGAGATCATCGCCTTCTTTTACATCATCGCCTACTTCAAAATGCCAGTATGTTATTACGGCACTATTTACGTTTTCAGCCAATTCCGGCAATAGAACATTACTCATAGAAGCGCCTCCTTAAAAACAATTTATCTTTTGGTTATCCATGTATGAAGTTCTGGCAAAGGGTTCGGATAATACATTTGTAAACCCCAGTGAATATGCCCTCTCTTTATAGTTTCTAAAGATCTCC
>JABMRJ010000080.1 GCA_013202745.1 Candidatus Omnitrophota bacterium | reverse complement strand
TTTTGCAGCCTTATCTGCCGGGACAGGCTTAAAACCATCCGCTACAGCAGTCTTATAATTCGGCGTCCCTTCGAGCTCAGAGACTAGAATATTTAAGCCGCTCTCTCTTGCATTCAGGCTCTGGCCCCTACCCTGTATGCCGTACCCGATAATCGCAACCTTTTTGCCTTTTAAGATATTTAAATCCGCATCTTTGTCATAATAGATCTTTGCCATTTCTTTTCCTCCGTTATTTCCCTTTTTTACCATCAACCGCTATCGCTATCCTGCCTGTCCTTACCATCTCAATAATGCCGAAGGGTTTCAAGAGTTCAACAAGAGTGGTTAATTTATTTTGGTCGCCTGCAGCCTCTACTGTGAGCGTATTAGCATCCACACTATCGACATACGAACCTACCGTCTCCACTATCTTAATGACATCCTGCCTGTTCTTGGCATTCACCTTGACCTTTATGAGCACCATCTCGCGGTCTATAAAATTCGTGCTCGTAAGGTCATAGACCCTTATCACGTCTATAAGTTTATTCAACTGCTTTTTTATCTGCTCAAGTGTCCTCTCATCGCCATCAACGACTATCGTCATCCTGGAGACCGTAGGGTCTTCAGTCTCGCCTACCGCCAGTGAGGCTATATTAAAACCCCGCGCGCTGAATAGGCCTGAGACATGAGCAAGGACACCGAATTTATTCTCTACCATAACGCTTATCACATGCTTCATGCCATACCCCCGATCATCCTATTTATCGCCTGTCCTGCAGGCACCATGGGAAAGACGTTCTCCTCTCTTTCGATATGGAAATCGAGGAATACCGTATTATCTATAGATAACGCCTTTTCTATGGCTGGCCTTACATCCTTCTTCTTGGTAACCCTTATCCCCACTGCGCCGTAGCTCTCTGCAAGCTTTACAAAATCTGGGCATCCCTTGAGGGTCGTATAAGAGTACCTCTTGTCGTAAAACAACTCCTGCCATTGCCTCACCATGCCGAGGTAGCCGTTATTCATGATAGCTACCTTGACCGGAAGCTTGTTATGGACCGACGTTGCGAGTTCCTGTATATTCATCTGTATACTTCCGTCTCCCGCTATATCAAAAACGATTTTATCAGGACAGGCTATCTGCGCCCCTATAGCCGCAGGAAATCCGTATCCCATAGTACCCAGCCCGCCGCTCGATAAGAATGTCCTCGGTTTTGTATATGTGTAATACTGCGCTGCCCACATCTGGTTCTGCCCCACCTCTGTTGCAATGATGGCATCTCCTTTTGTCGCCTCGCAGATCTCCTTGACTATATACTGGGGCCTCATCTTGTCGTCATCTTTAAGATGTGAGAGCGCCCTCTTCTTCCAGCCTTCTATCTTTGAAAGCCAATCACCGGTAGAAGGTTTCTTAACCGCCTTGTTGAGCTCGGTAAGAATCCTCCGCGCATCGCCGACTATAGGTATATCCACTTTTATATTCTTACTCACGCTGGACGGGTCTATATCTATATGTATAACCTTTGCGTTTGGAGCAAATTCATCGATCTTGCCGGTAACCCTGTCATCGAATCGCGCGCCTATAGCTATAATGAGATCTGAGTCCATTATAGCGTGATTGGCATAGGCCGTCCCATGCATGCCGAGCATCCCGAGAGCAAGTTTATGTGTCTCAGGAAAACCGCCGAGCCCAAGCATGGTAGTAGTAACAGGTATATCGGTCTTGGTAGCCAATTCGTAAAGCTCTTTATGCGCCCCGGATATTATTATACCTCCGCCGGCGTATATGATAGGGCACTTGCTTGCACCTATGGCCTTGGCTGCGCGCTTTATCTGGCCTGCATGCCCTTCATAAGTAGGGTTGTAGCTGCGGATGTTGACATCTTTCGGATAATGAAACTCAGCCTCGTGCATCTGCACATCGACAGGTATGTCGATAACAACGGGGCCCGGTCTTCCTGTAGTAGCTATATGGAAGGCCTCCTTGATTATGCCGGCAAGCTCCTTTACGTCCTTGACTAGATAGTTATGTTTTGTGATCGGCCTCGTTATGCCTGTCACATCGGCCTCCTGGAAGGCGTCGTTTCCTATCAAGAATGTCTTCACCTGGCCCGTTATGGCGATGAGCGGTATGGAATCCATATACGCCGTCGCTATGCCTGTGACGAGATTCGTCGCTCCGGGGCCTGATGTCGCCAGGCATACGCCCGGCCTGCCCGTTGCGCGCGCGTAACCATCTGCCGCATGTGCTGCCCCCTGCTCATGTCTTGTGAGAATAAATTTTATAGGGGCGTCATAAAGCTCATCGAATATGGGCAGCACTGACCCGCCCGGATACCCGAAGATCACATCCACTTTCTCTTTCTTTAAAGACTCTATTAATATCTTCGCGCCTTTTATCTTTGTCATATCTCAAACACAGCTCCTCTTGATGCCGAAGTAACGAACTTGGCGTACCTCGCCAGATACCCTCTCTTTATTTTAGGTTGAGGCGGCGACCACTTATCGAGCCTCTTATTGATCTCCTTCGTAGAAACATTCAATTGAAGTTTTCTCTTGTGGATATCGATAGATATCTCATCGCCGTCTTTAATAATGGCAATGATTCCCCCTACCTGTGCCTCTGGAGAAATATGGCCTACACAGGGCCCTCTTGTACCGCCAGAGAACCTTCCGTCTGTAATGAGCGCCACGTTATCTCCTAGCCCCATACCCACTACGCTTGAAGTAGGAGAGAGCATCTCTCTCATGCCGGGGCCGCCCTTTGGGCCTTCATATCTGATAACGATAACACTCCCCTTCTTAATCCTGCCGGCCAGTATGGCCTTCATCGCTTCCTCTTCAGAATCGAAGCACACGGCCTTACCCTTGAAACGCATCATCTTGGATGAGACTGCCGTCTGTTTTATGACCGCACCTTCCGGGGCGATATTTCCCTTCAAGACAGCGATGCCGCCCTGCGCATGGAACGGTTTATTCAGTGTCTTGATAACATCTTCATCCAAAATATCCGCTTCGCGGGCTATCTGGCTTATGTGCTTGCCGCTTACAGTCATGCAGTCGTTTATCTTATGGCGCAGCCTCTTTAAGATAGCCGGGATACCTCCTGCAAATTCAAGATCTTCCATGAAGTATTCACCGCCCGGCCTGATATTCACTATATGTGAAATGGTCCGGCTTATCTCGTCAAACTTCTCAAGCGGCATATCTATGTCAAGCTCATTGGCAAGGGCCAAAAGGTGTAATATCGTATTGGTAGAACCGCCAAGAGCCATGTCCACTATCATGCCATTCTCTAAGGACTTTTTATTGAGGATGCTCGAAGGTGTGATATTTCTCCTGGCAAGATTCACTACCCTCTCGCCGCTCTCAAAGGCTATCCGCTCTTTCTTTGCAGATACCGCGAGCGCGGTACCGCATCCTGTCATAGAGATGCCGATCGCCTCGGTGATGCATGACATCGAATTTGCTGTATATAACCCCTGGCATGAACCCGATCCGGGGCATGCGCACTCCTCAAGCCTCGTAAATTCCTGCTGTGTAATGTCGCCTTTCTTGAATCTCCCCACAGCCTCGAACGTATCCCTCACAAGCGAGAGCCTCTTTTTGCCAATCCTGCCTGAGATCATGGGACCTGCCGTAACCACCACAGAGGGGATATTCAGCCTCGCAATGGCCATAAGCATACCCGGCGTAATCTTATCACAATTAGTAAGGCAGATCATACCGTCAAAGGCATGTGCGCGCACAACCGTCTCTATCATGTCGGCTATCACTTCACGTGATGCAAGTGAATACTTCATCCCCTCATGCCCCATGGCTATGCCGTCACATATCCCTGGCACACCCATTAAGAATGGCACACCTCCGCCTGAGGCAACACCCCTCTCAATGAACCTTTCAAGGCGCCTCATCCCGACGTGACCGGGTATAATATCGGTAAAACTGGTGATAACGGCTATAAAAGGTTTGCTTAGCTCTTTCCGGGAAAGGCCTGTAGCGTACAAAAGCGACCTATTTCCCGCTCTCTCCAACCCTTTTTTGATCTTATCGCTTCTCATGATATTACTCCTATTTGCTTATATAATTCATTATATTACACTATTAGTGACATTAGTCATGTATTATACCATATATATGCGAAATGTCAATAGAAAGGGAGATATTCACTCGTGCTCTATTATTGAGCGTATGAGGTTATTCTCGAGGGAGCGCTCGATTTTCCCATGCAGCCTTCATATAAGGCCTGTGGTGCCCGCCTCCGCTTGTCGTTCGCTCGGGGAATCGCGTCCCTCGCTCACTGTGGTGAAAATCGCAAACTGTCCTAAAAGGTCATTATCTTATT
>JABMRJ010000079.1 GCA_013202745.1 Candidatus Omnitrophota bacterium | reverse complement strand
GTCGTCAGGCAGGCAAAAGAGCGGAGTCAAAAAACGGAGCGAGATTTTCCTCGCTGGGGAAAATCGAGCGTTCCCGCGAAGAGGCCCCCTTACCCTCGCTTTAATATCTCATTTTTTATGGCACGTTCGCAATTTCAACAGTCGCTCCGGCAAACCCCTTATCCTCGCACATTATCGCATTCCTTGACAAATAACCCCCTCTTCTGGTAACCTATTCACAATATGAAACCCTATATAATCGCGTTAATCCTGGTGTTAGGGTGTCTGGCGTTTCTGGCATTTAACCTTGGGGACCTTGGCCTCATGAAGGGTGACGAGAATTATTACTTCTCGAGCGCCAGACGAATGATAACGGATGGCGACTGGATAACGCCGCGCTACCACCACCATATACGATTTGAAAAGCCTGTGCTCTACTACTGGGTTGTGGTATTATTCTTAAAATTATTCGGAACCAGCTGGGCCGCAGCAAGAATGACATCGGTCCTATTCGGGACACTTACTGTACTCCTTACGTATCTCATGGGCTTAAGGTTTTTTGCGAAAAAACCGGCGTTTCTTTCTGCCATAATACTTGCCACATCTTTTTTATTCTTCCAGTACGCAAGGCTTACCGTAATAGATATCACCTTTCTCTTTCTTGTAACATTCAGTTTTTATCTATTCATAAAAGGCGATGCCGAAGATAAGAGGTCGATCATATTCCTATCATCTATACCTCTTGGTCTGTCGGTAATGGCAAAGGGCCCTATCGGGGTTGCAATATTTCTCATGACCGTTCTTATATACGTAATAAGGTCAAAGAGATACCGTGCGCTTATAGGCCCGCAGTTTATATTCGGCGCTTTTGTCGTGCTGCTTATAAGCCTCCCGTGGCCTTATGCAATGTTTAAGCTTCACGGCCGGGAGTACTTAAACCATCTCTGGGAAATTGAGGCGGTTGATAAGGTAGCAGGGTCGATGCTCAATATCGGCGAGATAAAAGCCCTGCCTCTATATATAATAAAGCATCTCGGCTATTACATACCCGTTGTAATATTTTCTTTTGCTCCGTGGTCATTGTTTCTCCCGTTTGGTATATTTAAAAAACTTAAAGTTAACAAAGACAATAACCGCCTCTTTATCTTGAGCTGGTTCTGGACGGTATTTATATTCTTTTCGCTCGTAAGCTTTAAACATACCCATTATATGCTTCTTCTATCCGTGCCGCTGGCTATGATAATGGCCAATTTCTTTTCCGGAAAGAGAGCGGCAAATGTGATAGCGGTAATAACTATGGTGGTTTATCTATCTTTAGCCGGTTTTATAATGCCTGCATTGGATGACGGGGCGATGAAGGCCTTCTCTCTCAAGCTGGCCTCTGAGATAACAATGGACCAGGAAGTGGGGATAGCATCGAGAGAATTCAATTTAAAAAAACTCGGTGTCCATCTGAATAATCTCATTACCATGCCTTATGAATCGAGCGGTGATGACTTTGCGCAGTATAAACAGAGGGCGCGGGCAGATAAGCTGCTGCCGTTTCTTGAATCGGATGAGCGGGTATTCTGCCTGATAACAAAGAAGGACTATATCAATACAGTTCCTGAAGATTTACGAAAAAGGCTTTATATATTGGAGACGAATCCGGTTTGGAAAAAGTTTAAACTCAAGAGTGCCCTTCCTGTAATACTTGAAGCTGACTGGAAAAGCTTGAAGGAAGAGGCATATCTGATAAGTAACAGGAGGCAGTGATGAAATTCTGGATTATATTCGGACTGTGCGGACAGTTTTTATTCTTTATGAGATTTCTTGTGCAATGGATAGCATCGGAGAAAAAGAAGAAGAGTGTGATACCTACATCGTTCTGGTACTTCTCGCTCGGAGGGAGCCTTATACTCCTGACCTATTCTATCTACAGGAAGGATCCTGTCTTCATACTGGGCCAGTCGCTGGGCTTCATGATCTATGCGCGCAATCTCATCCTCATTGCCCGGCACAAAGAGCAGCAGATGATAAAGTAGAAACTCCTCTATAAAGGGGTTGGATTTCTAAAAAGGAAGGGGAAATATCCCCTTCCTTTTTAATATAGATTGGTATGTTGAGAAAATATTATATTTGTTGTCGTTTCTTTGAGTATTCTTTCAGCCATAGAACGACAAAAATATGATATTTTCTGAGTTCCCATTAGGAGGGGGTGACAGCGAGCGAAGCGAGCGCCAAGAGGGGGAACCGTAGGTTCCCCCTATGGACAATAAATAAGAAAATCCCTCGCCTCGTTTCTGAGGAAAGGGATTTTCTTATTTATTGGTAGCGGGGGTCGGAATCGAACCGACGACCTCAAGGTTATGCTTACCACTACAGCTTTCGCTGCGCAATTCTGTTTACAGAGCTTTTTGAAATGCACTGTATCCAGAATAAATTTGTGGTCTGGACTATACCTTCACCCCAATTCCTTGGGGGCCCGCCGTCTAGTCTCTACACCTTGTCTGAATGCAGGAGTTCTGCTAAAGCACTGCCTTCTGACCTTGGCTCGGTATTACCAGTTAAGGCTTCACCGAATTTGACGGGTGTCTGCTCAGCCGTTACCGGTTGAGCGGCCCATTCTGAC
>JABMRJ010000004.1 GCA_013202745.1 Candidatus Omnitrophota bacterium | reverse complement strand
TCTGAAGAGACTATCGTATCGGGAAGGATAATGTTTAGCTCTTCATAGGTAAGGCACCCCTTATCCCTGCCAATCGCTATCAATTTATCTATAGCCTTCTTTGCTTTAGCACTCTTCTTCATAAGGTGATTTATTCCTTTTAGACCTTGACCTCTTTTACTACATTGCTGTACTTCATGACCAGGTCAACGACCTTTGCATCGTCACCGCTGTCCTGGGCGGCCTTTATCTCATCGCATAAGGCCTTACGCTCATCCTTTAACTTGCGCTCTTTGATCCACTCTATACAATCTACGTGGCTCTTCTTCTTGTCTACAAGATTATCGCACGTGGCTATGAGTTCAGCGATGCATGCGCAGATTTTTTCATCCCGGCCGAATAAATCTATCAGCTTGCTTGGTGTAATCTTCATGCTCTTATCAAAAGAGAAAAATAGCTTCTCTACAATCTGCCTTATCGCAATATCCTGGAAGTCTTCACATCTCAAATTTCCCCTGACAGGACCGATAAATATATCGTCTTCTAGCATAAGTCCGGCCAGTATCTTCTCAGCCATCCTCGATTTAGCTGTCTCCGGCTCAAGTGGGGAAACTGGCTGATAGCGATAAGTATAATCGGGCTTGACCTTACTCATCTCCTTCTTCAAATCCGCTTCATCGATAGAGAGAAGATCTCCGAGCCTCTTTATGTAACCTGACTGCAGTATGGCATTCCGGATCTTGGATATGAGAGGCAGCATCTCGCTCGCTATCTTTGCCTTGCCTTCAAGCTTATTCGAATCAAATCTCTTTAAAAGGATGCCGATCTTGTAATCAAAAAGGTCCTGTGCGTTATCAAGTAATTCGCGGAATAAATCGGATCCGTGTTTTTTGACATAGCTGTCAGGGTCTTCCCCCTTCGGCAACTGGGCGACCTTCACCTTGAGCTCCTCCTCTATCAGGAGGTCGAGACTCCTCACGGCTGCATTCTCTCCGGCGGCATCAGCATCATAAAGTATGATAATATTATCCGTGAAACGCTTCAGGAGCTTTACCTGCTCCAGCGTAAGGGCCGTCCCCAGCGTAGCGACTACATTCTTTATACCGTGCTGGAACGGTGTAAGGAGGTCCAGATAGCCCTCCACCACTACTGCCGCATTCTTATCCCTGATATCTTCCCAGCTCTGTTTTAATCCGTAAAGGTGGTTTCCTTTGTTATAAATGAAAGTGTCGGGGGAGTTTGTGTATTTTGGCATGCTGCTATCCATAACGCGGCTGCCGAACCCCTTTATCTTGCCTTTAGAGTCTGTTATCGGGAATATGATCTTATCTCTAAACCTGTCAAAGAATCTCCCCTCCCTGTTTTTAATAACGAGCCCGCTCTTTTCAAGGTGGTCATCCTTACACCCCTTGTCTTTCAGGAATTCCAGAAGGCCGCTCCAGGATTTCGGGGCATAGCCGATCTTAAACTCTTCAACAATCTTTGGTTGTATTCCCCGTTTCTGTATATACTCCCTGGATGCTGTCGAAGATGCCTTGGAGAGTAGATTCTTTTGGTAGAACTGCATAGCCATTTCGTTTATAGAATGGAGTGTCTCAGAAAGCGATGCCTTCTCTGCGCTCTGCCCTGAAGTGACGGGAATATCAACGCCTGCCCTCTTGGCTAGATCCCTGACCGTTTCCGGGAATTCAAGCCTTTCGTATTTCATTACAAAATTGAAGACATTTCCGCCGGCGCCGCAGCCAAAACAGTGAAATATCTGCTTTGCCGGGCTCACCATAAAAGATGGCGTCTTTTCATGGTGGAACGGACAGACCGCTTTGTAGTTCCTCCCGGCCTTCTTAAGGGGGATATACTTGGATACGACCTCTACAATATCCGTCCTCTCCCGCACCTGGTCTATTATATGTTCCGGAATACCTGCCATCTTATATCCTCGAATACCTCACAAAACCCGAACACGGTATTATGCACAGATTCTCTTTTTTGGTAAGTACATCGAGCATTAAATTCAGGCCTATATTGTCGCTCGGTATGTGGCCTGCTATCACTACATTCATATGCTCTTTCTTTGCAAGCTTATAGTGGCTTTCACTTAAATGCATCATTACGATCGTCCCTATGCCCAGCTGGGAAAGGCGGGCAAAGACCCTCTTAGAACCTTCTGTGCCGCCCGTCATGTCTACCAGGATCCTGCCTGCAGACTTCTTCCTGTCACCTATCAATATCTTCGGGCCTATCCCGGACTTTGCGCCCTCTCTGTATTCATAGACGCCTTCGAGAAGGTCGGCAAGGTTCCCTATGCTCCTCGGCCGCTTCTTATCTATCAATCCCTGCAGATACGTCGATACCATATTGTCCGCAGCTGTGTGTATACACATATAGGGCAGGTTAAGGAGCTTGGCTATATCCACAT
>JABMRJ010000078.1 GCA_013202745.1 Candidatus Omnitrophota bacterium | reverse complement strand
TCTCTTGGTGAGCCCGGGGCCATGACTACCATCTCCGGTATGTGTCTTAGGTATGCGATATCAAATATGCCGTGGTGTGTCGGGCCATCTTCTCCGACGAGGCCTGCCCTGTCGAGACAAAAGACAACAGGAAGTTTCTGGAGGGAGACGTCGTGTATCATCTGGTCATATGCGCGCTGCAGAAATGTAGAATATATAGCCGTTATGGGTTTAAGCCCGCCTCTTGCAAGCCCTGCAGAAAAACCTACGGCATGCGCCTCTGCTATACCCACATCAAAGAACCTGTCAGGGAATTCTTTTGCAAATTTACAGAGGCCTGTGCCATCAGGCATGGCCGCTGTGATAGCAACTATCTTGTTATCCTTCTTTCCGAGTTCCGCCGCTTTTTTGCCGAATGCTTCTGTAAAGTTGGTGGCCCTTTGCGGTTTTTCTTTTTTTGCTTCACCGGTCTTTACGTCAAATGGTCCCGTACCGTGGAATACGGCCGGTCTCTTCTCTGCAAATTTATATCCCTTGCCCTTCTTCGTCAGTACGTGGAGTATTATAGGCTCTCTTAGCCCCTTTAGATTCCTTAATGTACTTGTAATCTTGTTTATATCGTGGCCGTCTACGGGGCCAAAGTATCTAAAACCGAGCTCTTCAAATAGGATGCCGGGTACAACGAGGTTCTTCAACCCTTCCTCAAATCGCTTCGCTGCCCTGAAGGCGCCTTTGCCGACTACAGGTATGCCCTTTACGATCTCCTGCATATTCTTTCTTACCCTGTTATAGAGAGGGTTTGTAAGTATGCTGTTTAAATATCCGGAGAGGGAACCTATCGTCCTTGAGATAGATATCTCATTGTCATTGAGCACCACCATGATATCTTTTTTTGTGTGTCCCGCATGGTTGAGGGCCTCGAATGCCATGCCCCCGGCTAAGGCTGCATCACCTATCATGACGACGACTCTCCTCTTGTCTTTTTTAATGTCGTTTGCGGTTACAAGGCCCAGTGCCGTCGATATCGAAGTTGAGCTGTGGCCTACAGTAAAGGCATCGTACTCGCTCTCTGATCTTAATGGAAATCCGCTTATGCCGCCGAGCTGCCTTAATGTCTTAAACCGGTCTCTCCTGCCGGTTAAGAGTTTATGGGCGTATGACTGGTGTCCCACATCCCATATAATGGTATCTTCCGGGGTATTATAGAGGTAGTGGAGCGCTATCGTGAGCTCCACGGCACCCAGGCTCGATGCAAGATGCCCCCCCTGTTTGGATACGATATCTATAAGCTCCTTGCGTATCTCCTGCGCAAGCGTCGGGAGCTCTTCTATATTCAACTTCCTTAGGTCCGCGGGGCTATTTATGCTATCGAGCAGTCTCTTCATTACTGCCTCTTCCTTGTAACTACAAAATCTGCTATCTCTTTTAGGCGATCGGCTTTCTTTCCAAATGGTGAGAGTTTTTGCTTCGCCTTCTCTATATACTCAAAGGCCAGTTCCCTTGACCTTTTTCTGCCTATTAAACGCGCGTAACCATCATTATCAAAGGAGTCGTCGATAAGCTGGAATGCCTTGCCCAATAATTCACCGAAGCCGGATATGGCTGCCTTTTTCTTCTTTGAGGTATCGGCAAATACCGCTCCGAGCTTTAAAGATGCATTAAATAGTGCAGCGGTCTTTTTTTCTGTTATGAAATCGAGGTCGCTCTTTTTTTTGGTATTACGCTTTCTTAAATCTACTTCCTGGCCACCTATCATGCCTTCGCTGCCTATCTCCTTGTAGAGCTCTCTTATTGCTTCTGTTAAGAGGTTCTTTCTCTTAGACATGGCCAGGCAATCAAAGGCCTGTGTTAGGAGGGCATCGCCTGCCAGGATCGCAGTCGCCTCTCCAAATCTCTTGTGGCAACTCGGTCTTCCTCTCCTGTAATCGTCGTCATCCATAGCAGGGAGGTCATCGTGTATAAGTGATGAGGTGTGGACCATCTCTACCGCACACGCTGCCTTCAGCACGTCCCTTAATTTTCCGCCGCATACTATGCACGATTCTATCGTAAGGATAGGCCGTATGCGTTTACCGCCGCTAAAGACGCTATATCTTATGGCACGATGCAGGCTCTGCGGCCTGGTGTTAGTCTTTGGCAAGACCTTACCAAGCTCTCTGTCTATAAGGACTCTCTGTTTTTTAAAATACACTTTTAGTCTATTCAAAGAGATTCTCTTCCTTATCCTTTTTCGGTCTTCTCGTCCTGCCCTTCTTTATGGCGATATCATCAAGACCTGATTCATCAAAGGGTTTTAATGAGTATGTGCCGTCTTTACTCTTGATGAGCGTCTCGACCTTCTTCTTTGCCGCCTCGAGCCTTCTGGTGCAGAGTATAGACAGCTTTATACCGTCTTCGTACTTTGTCAGCGAGTCGTCCAAAGAGAGATCCCCGCCTTCAAGGTCTGCTACAATACCTTCCAGTTTTTTTAGCGCTTCTTCAAATTTTATCTCTGCCATCTCTATCCTTCTCCTCTATCCTCTCTACACTGCTTACGAATAGACCATTCATCAACCTCGTCTTGACCCTGTCGCCCCGCTTAAGGTGTTTGGCATCTTTAACAAGATCTCCTCCCGGGAGTTTTGTCGTCAGTGAATACCCTCTCTCAAGCACTGCGAAGGGGCTCAATGAGTTGAGCCTGCCCAAAAGGTTCTTAAATAGCCCTGCTTTTATCTCTACTACGTGGTCTGTCTTTGTCTTTATGGCCTTTACTATATCATCTATGCGCTGCTGGTGCTGCTGGATTATATTTAACGGCTGCCTGAAGATATAGCTCTCTGATAGATTTTTGAGCCTGGTCTCCAGATCCTCTATGTGGCCTGTAAGTGCGCTTTTAAGCCTCTTGGTATGTTCCCTGATCGTCTCTATGAGATCCGCCTTCTTTGGTATTACCGCTTCTGCTGCTGCAGACGGTGTAGGGGAGCGCAGGTCAGCCACAAAGTCTGCTATAGTCCAGTCTACCTCATGGCCTACAGCGCTTATTATGGGTATCCGGGAGTTATATATCGCGCGCGCTACAACCTCTTCATTGAATGCCCAGAGATCTTCGAGTGAACCTCCGCCTCTTCCTACTATGATAACATCTACGTCGCCGAATCTATTAAAATCTTCTATGGCGCACGCTATCTCAAGCTCCGAACCTTCCCCCTGGACGCGAACCGGGTTTATTATGATATCTATATTCTGGAAGCGCTGCCTCGTCACCCTGAGCATATCCCTTATTGCCGCGCCTGTGGGTGAAGTCACTACCCCTATTTTGCTAGGGAGGTATGGTATGGGCATTTTGTGCGCTTCGTCAAAGAGCCCTTCCTTATTCAGCTTCTCTTTTAGCTGTTCAAATGCAAGCTGCAGCGCCCCTAATCCTTTTGGTTCTATCTTCTCTATATAAAGTTGGTACTGGCCCCTTTTGTCGTATACGCTTATCCTGCCACGGCAGAGTACCTTGAGGCCGTCTTCCGGTTTAAACTTAAGGTTCTTATTCGCATATTTGAAGAAGGCGCAGTTTATTACACTCCCTTCATCTTTCAGGCTAAAATATATGTGTCCGGAGGAGTGCCTGATATAGTTGGATATCTCCCCTTCTACCAATACCCTGGAGAATGTATCCTCGAGTATTACGCGTATGTATTTCGTGAGCTCGCTTACCGTATATACATGTTTCTGTGTATCAACGTCCTGCATCTTATTTTTTCTCTAGGTATTCGTTTATGGCAACGGCGGCCTTCTTTGCCGCGCCCATGGCGGATATTACTGTTGCTGCTCCGGTTACGATGTCTCCGCCTGCAAAGACGTCGGCCATGGATGTAATGCCTTTATCGTCGGCCTCTATGTTGCCCCTTTTGGTCAATTTTAGCTCAGGTATGGTAGATAAGAGGAGCGGGTTTGGTCCCTGGCCGATAGCGCATATCAGTGTATCGAGTTTTATCTTAAAGTTTGACCCTTCTATGGGAACCGGCCTCCTGCGGCCGGAGGCATCTGGTTCTCCGAGTGAATTTTCCATGCACTCGACCTCATCCACCCATCCATCTTTTCCGAAAATCTTGACAGGGTTGGTGAGGAGTTTAAAATTTATACCTTCCTCTTTTGCATTCTCTATCTCTTCTATCCTTGCCGGCATCTCTTTTTCTGTCCTTCTATAGATTATGGTCACTTCTTCGGCACCGAGACGCTTGGCGCACCTTGCGGAATCCATTGCCACGTTGCCGCCGCCTATGACTCCGACCTTCTTACCTTTTGTAATGGGCGTATCATATTCGGGGAAGAGGTATGCCTTCATAAGGTTTGTTCTCGTCAAAAATTCGTTAGCCGAGTATACACCGTTTAGGTTTTCGCTATCTATGCCAAGAAAATAAGGCAGCCCCGCGCCTGTCCCTATAAAAAATGCCTTGAAACCTTCTCTTCTTAAGTCATCGAGTCCTGCGGTCCTGCCTATAATAACATTCGGCTCAACTGTCACGCCGAGAGAGCGGACATAGTCTACTTCATACTCTACTATAGATTTAGGCAGCCTGAACTCTGGTATGCCATATACCAGCACACCGCCAGGCTTATGAAGCGATTCGAAGAGCGTGACATCATAACCCATCTTTGCAAGGTCTGCGCTGCATGTAAGCCCTGCCGGTCCGCTGCCTACGATAGCTACTCGCTCTTTCTTCTTTGCAGCCTTATCCTGCTTGGACTTGCTCTTGTTCTGCATCTGGCAATCAGAGACGAACCTCTCAAGGTATCCTATCTTTATGGCCTTGCCCTTCTTGAAGAGGATACACATCTTTTCGCACTGGTCTTCTTGCGGGCATACCCTACCGCATATGGCCGGGAGGTTATTCTTCTCTTTTATCTTCTCTATGGCCTCGCTATACTTTTTTTCTTTTATAAGCTTTATGAAAGCGGGTATATCTATTCCGACGGGGCAGCCCTCTATGCAGCTCGCCTTCTTGCACCCGAGACAGCCCTTCGCTTCCCTCTGGGCCTCTTGGTCTGTAAGGCCGAGCGCAACCTCGTTGAAATTCTTGACCCTCTTTTTTACATCTTGCTTTTGCATCTGCAGCCTTTTTCTAATGAGACCTGTTCTTCCTTCCGGAAACGCTTCTGTCTGGTCATGAATTCCGCAAAGTCTACTTTGTGGCCATCGAATTCAGGCCCATCCACACATGTAAATTTTGTCTCGCTGCCTACCATCACCCTGCATGTCCCGCACATGCCTGTAGCATCTATCATATTTGCATCCAGAGAGACGATCGTCTCAAGATCGAACTCTTTTGTAGTCCGGCACACTGCGCGCATCATAATATCCGGCCCTACGCAATAAGCTAGGTTGAACTTTTCTTTTTCTAAGAGCCTCTTTAGCGGGCCTGTCACGAGCCCCTTTTCGCCGCACGATCCGTCATCTGTAGTAACGATTAGGCGTTCTGTGAGCCCTTTTAATTCATCTTCTAATATGAGAAGGTCCTTTGACCGCGCGCCTATTATGATCGCAAGATCATTACCGATCTCTTTTGCATATCTTGCTATGGGCACAAGTTCTGCTATACCGACGCCGCCGCCTATAAGAATGATCTTTCCTGTTCTTTTGATAGAAGTCGGTCTCCCGAGCGGACCTGCGATATTAACAATATTATCGCTCTCTTTTAGTTTTGCCAGAGTCTTTGTGGTCTTCCCTGCTTCCTGGAATATTATGGTTATGGTCCCCTTCTTCCCATCGTGGTCGTATATGGTAAGGGGGATCCTCTCGCCCTTATCATCTATCATTACCATGACAAATTGGCCCGGCCTAGCCTTCATGGCGATGCGCGGGGCCTCTATGACCATCTTATGTATTACAGGGTTTATCTTATCTTTAGATACTATTCTGAACATACCTTACTTAAGCTTCTCCTGTATTCTCTTTATAGAATTGGCTTTTCCGGTCTCTTCGTCTATGTCGATTATCACACCATTTAGCTGGATATCGTCTTCTGCCATCTCAAAACGGGTGGGAAGCTGGGTCAGGAATCTTGCGAGTATCTGCTCCTTCTTCCTCCCTATGACAGAGTCGTGGGGGCCTGTCATGCCTGTATCTGTTATATACGCCGTCCCCTGCGGCAGCACCCTTTCATCTGCGGTCTGGACATGTGTATGTGTACCTATTACTGCACTTACGAGTCCGTCAAGATACCATCCCATTGCGATCTTTTCACTCGTTGCTTCTGCGTGGAGATCGACTATTATGATATTGGTCTCTTTCTTGAGCTCCTCTATCTCCTTCTTGACACTCATGAATGGGCAGTCTACTGCTTCCATAAAGACCCTGCCGACGAGATTGATGACACCTATCTTCTTGTCCTTCTTAGTCTTTGCCGCATAGGCACCCAGCCCGGGGGCGCCCGGAGGATAATTGGCGGGTCTCAATATATTTGGGTGCTGATCCAGCAGTTCGAAGACCTCTTTTCTCTTCCATATATGGTCACCTGAGGTCATCAGATCTATGTTGGAGTCAAAGAGCTCTTCGGCTATCTTTGGTGTGACGCCGCTTCCGCCGGCTGCATTCTCTGCATTCGCTATAACAAAATCTATCCCCTCTCTCTTTTTTATCTTGGGGATAAGGCCCTTTGCGGCCTTCCTTCCGGGTGAGCCGACTATATCACCTAAAAATAGTATCTTCATAATATCTCCTGTTTAGCCTTCAGCTGTCAGCTATCAGCCTTCAGCTTAAAAATCTTTTGCTGACAGCTGATGGCTGATGGCTCTATTTTGCATATTCTATCGCACGGGTCTCTCTTATGACCGTGACCTTGATCTGACCCGGATATTCTAATCCTTCTTCTATCTTCTTTGTTATGTCGCGCGCCAGTACCACCGCCTGTGCATCATTTATCTTGTTGGGTTGGACGATGACTCGTATCTCACGGCCTGCCTGTATGGCAAAGGCCTTCTCGACACCTTTGAAAGAGTCTGCCACGGATTCAAGTTTTTCGAGTCTCTTGACATATGTCTCGAGTGTTTCCCGGCGTGCGCCCGGTCTTGTGGCGCTTATCGCATCTGCCGCCTGTACCAGGACTGCCAAAAGCGTCTTGGGCTCTATGTCTTGGTGATGAGCCTCTATGGCGTGAATGATCGTCTCAGATTCATTATATTTCTTTGCCAGGTCAGCACCGATCTTTGCGTGCGTGCCCTCGACCTCGTGGCTAACCGCCTTGCCTATATCATGGAGGAGCCCTATGCGCCTGGCGAGATTGAAGTCGATCTTGAGTTCGCTCGCTATAACGCCCATCAGATATGCCACTTCTTTTGAATGCTGGAGAACATTCTGGCCGTAGCTCGTCCTGTACTTGAGGCGTCCGAGGAGTCTTATGATCTCCGGGTGGACGTTGGGCACACTTACATCAAATACCGCCTTCTCCCCCTCCTCGCGGATGGTTTGGTCCATCTCTTTCTTGACCTTCTCAACGACCTCTTCGATACGGCCGGGGTGTATCCTTCCGTCCTCTATAAGCCGCTCAAGGGTCTTCTTTGCTATCTCTCTCTTTACTGCATCGAATCCTGAGAGTGTTACCGCTTCCGGGGTATCGTCTACTATAACATCTATGCCCGTAGCTATTTCAAGGGCGCGTATATTCCTTCCCTCTCTTCCTATAATCCTGCCCTTCATGTCATCACTTGGCAGGTTCACTACGCTCACAGTCGTCTCGACGGTATGGTCCGCCGCGCATCGCTGGATGGCGAGGCCTATTATCTTTCTGGCCTCTTTATCTGCCTTTATCTTCATCTCATCCGAGATCTGCTTCAACATCACCGCGGCTTCGTGCTTTGCCTCGTCCTGCATTCTCTTTAAAAGGATCTTCTTCGCCTCTTCCTTTGTGAGGCCTGATATCCGCTGAAGCTTGGTCCTCTCTTCTGCGAGGACCATTTCGAGCTCCTTCTGCTTATTGAACAAACCCTTTTCTTTTGCGGAGATTCCCTTATCTCTCAAGGATATTTCCCTCTCCCTCTTATCAAGGAGATCTACTTTCTTCTCTAAATTCTCTTCTTTCTGAATAAGCCTCTTCTCCAAGCCGCTGAGTTCCTGGCGTCTCTCCTTCGTCTCATTTTCAAACTCCGCCCTCATCTTGTAGAGAAGGTCCTTGGCCTCAAGCTTCACTTCGCGCCGTCTGTTATCTACTTCCCTTTTCGTATCCTCTAATATCGTCTTTGCCTTCTCCTCGGCAAGCTTCACCTTCTTCTTTGCTACATATTTTCTTATTATGTATCCCAAGAAGAAGAAGAACCCGCCGCCTATAATACCCATCACTATGTATGTAAGAACTACTTTGTTCATTGTACTGCCTCCTTATCTATTTTAATGTTACTGCGTAAGGCCGAAGGCAATCTGGGCGATCTTAAGTTTCGACCGTCCCGGCCGCCTTCCTGGGGCCCTGGCGCAATAACGAGTTTCTCTAATTTGTTATTACAATATCGACTGGGATATCCTGTGGTGTCGTCGGTAGATCTTCGGTGATCTGCAGATCGTAGGCCAGGCCGACCTTTTTGATACTGCCTGGCAGATCTTTAAGGAATCTATCATAGAAACCCTTCCCCCGGCCGAGTCTCGATCCGCTTTCAGTAAATGCCAATGCTGGCACAACGATCAGATCGATCTTTGCCTTTGGAAAGGCCTTTTGAGTAACTCCTGCCGGCTGTAATATCCCGTAAGGCCCTTCCGCCAGCTCCGCCTTACGGTCCTTAATCTCTGATAACCTTAAATCATCACCGACTATCACCGGTACGACCACTCTCTTTCCCGTCGCAAGCGCCCTGTCTATAAGCGCCTCTGTACTAACCTCTGTTTTTAAGGATACGTAAAATGCTATTACCTTTGCCTGCTTAAATTCCGCTAGTGATAAAAACCGCTTCTCTATTATCTTATCTTTTTCGCCCTTAACCTTTGGCTCATGATTATCGAGCTTCGCGGATATCGCCTTTCTAATCTCTGCTTTCGTCTTCAAATTATTTGGCCTTCATGATATCTTTTATAGTCCTTCCGGACTTTTTAAGATAATCTTCTATTGCAGACTTAAGCGCGCTCTCCGCCAGCACAGAGCAGTGCATCTTTATTTTTGGAAGTCCGCCCAGGGCTTCTGCAACCGCCCTGTTTGAAACCTCTAGGGCCTCTTTTACGGTCTTTCCTTTTACCAGGTCTGTCACCATGCTTGATGTAGCTATGGC
>JABMRJ010000077.1 GCA_013202745.1 Candidatus Omnitrophota bacterium | reverse complement strand
CCCTGGCGTGATTATAACAAGCGACACCAGGTTTAGTAAAACTTTTCTCTATCCATCTGAGCTACAGGGGCACATTATTCATCTATTTATACTACTTACAGTTACAGCCGAAAAGTTGTCTGCTGATTTTGGTGGATTTTTTTCTGTTACCATACTGTAACCATCAATTTGGTTTTTCCTTGAGTAATTAAGCTTACTGAGAGCTTCTCTCTGCTGTTCAAGTCCAGAATGGCAGTATCTAAAAACCATGTTCCCTTCCTTGTGTCGCATTAAGTCTTTTAGCACATTAAACGTCACACCGTTATTAGCAAGCGTTGAACCATATGTATGTCTCAACGTGTGAAATACGACACATTCAAGACCCGCTCTCTTAACAGCTTTATCAAAAGCGGTCCTTACTGAATTAAAGCGGTCTCCCGGCTTCTTGCCTTTATTAGTGTGATCGTGAGAAAAGAGATAATCACTATCTAACTTATAAGGTATATTATTACAGACTTCTAAAACTGTGTCATTCATCGGTAATTCTACAGGATCACCATTCTTCGTATACTGCCCATCAAGATGTATCAGTCTCTTCTTAAAGTCAAGATTTTCGTGTTTGAGATGTAGAATTTCACTAACCCGCAAGCCTGTGTTTAGAGCAATTTGAACGACTGCTTTTAAGTGCCCGTGACATTCTGAGAGAAGTTTCTCTATCTCAACTTCATCCAAATATCTATCTCTGTATTTCGGCTCTTTCAAAAATGCCACTTTCTTTACAGGATTCTCTTTAGCATTATCCCAAAGAATGGCTTTATTGTAAAGACATTTTAAACATGCCAACTCTCTATTTACTGTGGCATTAGACACCTGCTCTTGTCTATAAGCTTTATAATCTTCAATATCTTTTACTTCAATCTTGTGGAGTTCTTTACCTTTTATACTTTTAAAAGAGAGGATCTTGCCTAATAACTGTATATCTCTTTTATAAGATGAGTGTTTTTTAAACCGCTTGCTGTGGCGGGTTAAGAATATCTGAGCGAAATCCTCAATCTTCTTCGGTATAATCCGTTTGACATTATTCGCTTTATCTTGATAAATTCGGCTTCTTCTTTCTTGTAAAGCCTGCTTTGCTTCTTCTTCATTAGTGCTTATCTTTTCTACCACTCTTCTCTTATCAGCGTAATAATCAATATAATAGAAGTCACTACCTGGTCTCTTTCTTACAACACCGCTCTCTTTCTTCTTACATTTTGTCATGGCATTACCCCCTTCCGGTTATCTTCTTTAACCGCTCTATGTCCTTCTTTGTAAAATATCGGTAATTAGAAAGCTTGTCTCTACGTGCAGGCGGTATCAGCTTGTCTTTTTCCCAGCGATAATAAGTCTTTCTGCCAATCTGTAGTATCTTAATGACTTCTGATATTAAGTATCTTTTTTCCATGTGTATGTATGCCCCTTTTTTATGCCTATAGGTTAGCATACATTGGTCATAATGTCAAGGCGCTTTTAGTTTACCCGCTTTGTGCTTGCCCAAGTGTCTATCTCATCTTTCTTAAATCTGAGCGCGCCATAAAATTTATGGGCTGGGATTTTACCTTTTTTTGCCCATTGATACAAAGTCCACTTACTCATACCCAAGTACCGAGCGCACTCTTCGATTTTCATATACATGTTCGCCACTTTCCGCCTAATTCTACTAACAGGTTTTTCCCTTGCTCGTGTTTCTTTCATCTTCCGCACAGACTTTGCCATAGTGCTATCATACTCACTACGCACCCATTCTCGAAACTGGTCTTCCCGTAAGCATGGGATTGTTTCATCATACCGATCACTACAAAACAATTCGTCCATCGCTGTCTATTTCATTCCCTCTTTCGTTTATATCGTTCTACTTCTTCTCTCTCAAACCCAAGCTGTTGTTTTGAGTATTTATCTCTATGATTTATCCCGCCACGAACCGCTTTGCCATAATTCTTAACAGTAGTTTTTTTAAGACCCCCGCTTCTTACAGCTTCTCTCAACTCCTTGTCTGTAAGGCATAACTCTTCTTTGGTTTTATTCCAAGTCAAAATATCAATATTCGACATTGGTATTACCCTCCATGCCCCGGGACCTGCGCCCAGGGGGTTACGACCAGGGACTCAATGCCCGGGTGCTTTGACTTCGTTTGATGTTGCTTGCTTCTCTCTACCATACAACGTTGGAAGAAACAACGTTACCTTATATAGTACTTCCAGTGTTCCAACGTTGACCTATATACAGTAGTAGGAGAGTTCCGCTCTCCTACTACACTCTCCTACTATAACTGTATATAGGTGGACATTAGAAAAACAGCCACTTTCTAGTGTTTCCAATGAGACTGTTTTGTGCTCAGACATTAGAAAACTGGTTACTTTCCAACTTCCAGAGTCCTTATTTTTCATCTTTGGAGACCTTTATAATGACGTTGCACTTGCCTTCCTTCTCTACTTTGAAGAGCTTACTTTCTTTTATCCTGTCTGTTAATGTCTTCCCGCTACACATTTTCTCTTCTTTGGCTTTTTTAACTAAGTCCATTTGTTTTACTCTGTCCGCATTAAACGACTTGAATAGCTCTGCAAGTGTCTCTTCTGTAAACCTGCACCCATCTTTAAACTCATTCAAGAATTTCCATACCAAGTCATCAGGCGGGGTAAATTGTGCATTAAAAGACGTAAACTTAAGACCGCGCGACTTGTGGCATTTGACAGAGACACAAGCCGGACGACCGCTTAAACCGATATGACAGTCAACTGCGCCAGACCACCAGTAGCTTCCACTATAACTATGCCGCTCGCCACCGCCACCTTTGGCGAGCGGCTTGCGCCAGTGCTTTAGAAAGACGATTGACAAGTCATACTTGTCTATCAGTTCATCAAAATATCTCAATAGTGGTGTAATTTCTTCTTTTGAATTTTCGTTTCCAAAGAAGATGGCGGACACACTGTCAAAAATAATAACGTTCGGCTCTCGTTCTCTAATGACTATCTCTATTGCTTGTCGGCTGGCATTATCATTAATATCTATCGCTCCAGGCGCCGTGACAACAAAGAAGTTTTCATTTTGAGTCTGGAGCTTATCCAAAATGTTTTGCAAGAGCGAAGGACCCATCTCAAAATCGAAATAAAGCACTCTTGCAGGCTTGACTTCATGTCTATCCAAGAAAGTCTCTGCATTGCCGGTAAGAGCCTTAGCCATACATAATGAAAAGATAGTCTTGCCGACATTATCTTCAGCAGAGAGCATAGTCATCCCACTTTTCAGAATCATCCCGCTTATCCACCACTCAACAGGCGGTATATCCAACTCGAAAAAGTCTAAAGTATTATATGAAATTAGTTTTTTATAGACCTGTAGACCCTCTTCTGCGCCAGTGCCTAATGGTTTTCTGCTATTAAATCGTTCTTCAAGTTCTTTCTGTGTAACCAAACTTTTCACCTCCCGGAACTCTAAATTAAAATTATCTTTATGAACTGTTTTGAAATATTTTAGTTCCCATCTCTTCAATATAGTTCTTTGCTCTTCTTTTTCAATCGCCTGGTCTTTGTTTAAAATACCACTTTGATCTAAATTCTTTCTTATAACACTAACTTCCACTAATTCATCATCGTGTATATTTTTTTTAGTCATTTCGCTATCCTACGTCTTTTGGTTTTTGCTATAATTCCATATCGTAAAGTTCTGAGTTCATCTAATATGATCAGAAGTATGGTATTAAGTTTATCGTCTTCTATTCCCAAGCTCATTTTTTCAGTTTCTTCTTTTAGACCGAGTAATCTCCAGGTGAGATTACCTTCGTTTTGCTTTCCCATTATTTACCTCCCTAATGTTGACATTTTTTTGTTCTTATGGTAACCTTGAAAAGAAGCTGGACGTAATACAAAAGCAAACGTTCAACTTCACTCATCAATCAGGCAGAAGCACGAGGCGACAAGTTTCGTGCTTTTTGCTTTTACAATCTATCTATCTACACAGGTAACCAGTCCAAAAATGGACACTAACTACTCTTTTTAATTTTCAAATTCCCCATCTTTATCAAATCATTAAGAAGCGGGTTTTTATAAATACTAAATTTTTCGTAGATGGACTTATTGATTTTTTTCGGTTTCCAATTTTTCGATTGTCTTCTCGCAGGCATGTGAGTAGAGCTGGTTAAAGAGGATCTGCCTTCTCGGAAGTCAATATTTTCATCATGCCGTCTATCGAGTCCACTATATCCGAGCAAGAGACGAATTTTACCTTTCGCAGAAGCAATGCTTTTAGTATAGAAAAACCACTCGCCTGGCTTCTTAAGTTCGATTTCCAAATCCTCATCACTCTCGATCAACTGCTTAAAAACTAACGAGCTGCATTCGCTATCTATAAACGACGCCGCCTTTTCAAGTGAGATATAGGGTTTATTCGGGAGTAAAACACCTGCTTCAATTTGTTTTTGCAGGCGGCGCTTTGCATATTCATTCTTCGAGCGCCTTACAAAACCATCAACACCTCGCAATGGTTTCTCTTCAATATCACGCGCCTTTCGATGAAACTCATTTATCACTTCCGCTGAGAGTGAATCTGGTTTCTCTTTTTTAATACCATCATCAAGAAAGTCCTCAGGGTGGCTATCGCCTGCAATAGCTTCTAATGACTTTAGAATTTCGTTAGCCTTTGTTTTAATATATTGCCTTTTTTGTACAGTCTTGCCATAAGCTTTCACAAAATTATTTTGCCCAACCAAAATCTCTCCATCTGAATTTAAAAAGCAATCTACTTCTGGATCGTGAAAAATCCCAGGAATAATCTCTTTCAACATATTTTTCTCCTTTTTATTATGGCGGAGGAAGGCGCCCTTCAGCTCCAGCCGGGCAGGCGCCTGCGAAACACCGAGCTTATTACCCTTAGAAGCACACTAAGGGGCTGGATTCGCAGTCCATAAAAGAACTTTCCTCCGCATTTTATTTTCATCGTAAAATTTTTTCTGCTTCTTGTTGGCTTGTTGGTCTAAGGACATTCGCACTTAGTCTCTCCCCATCAGCATTAATTATTTCTAAAATTAAGAACTTTAACTCTGGATGGCGATACAGCGCCATGAAGATATTCGGGGCAGACAAAGCTATAACCCCTAAGAGTTTAAACCCATTTATTGCAGAAGGTAATTTACATTTAACTGTGAGCGGAACTATGTCAAAATCGCTAATGCGCGCTTCCAACTCGCCAAGTCGTTTCTCCATCTCAGAAATTCTCTTTTCATCATATATCATTTTAAATCTCCTTTATATTATGAAGAGCTCCCATTTTAAATATTAGGAGGCGCGGGTTCGTCTGGATTAGGGACGAAAGAAATGCCCGTGTGGGAGCTCTTCGGCTTTTTATTATTTTTCATAAAGTATATCTCGAATTTCAGTTAAAGTATAACACCCATTCAATTTTTTAATTCTACTTATGAGCGGAATAACAGTAGGACTATACCAAAACTTTTTTGAACTCCTGCTAACAGGAGTAATTAAACCAAGGTCGCAGTAGTTAAGTAGTGTTTGTCTGTTTATCTTGCAAACTCTTACAATGTCCGCTCTTGAAATCAAACCATAAAATTTATTTCTAATTCGTGCCATTTTTTACCTTTCATATACTTCTGTAGTTTACATAATATCTTTGTATATTTTCGTAACCCATTATCATGTTTAAACTTAATAAATACATTTTAATAAGTCCTCTAAAAAGCCGAAAAGACAACCACCCAAGAGAGTTTCTCTCTCTTAAATGCTTGTCCTTCAATCAATCTATCTGGTGAATGCTAAGTACTATCTATATCTAAACTGCCGTTAGCACTCCATCTATCTTGAGTGCTAATTGTATCATTCAGACTGAAATATGTCAAGACCTTTTTGCCAAAATTAACTCTCTGAAATAAAGTATACCATATTCATTATAGTGCTGTCAAGATCGCCACGTCCCTCGCGCTGTGTCAACCCAGGGATATTATTGAATACGTAAAAGCCAGATAGCCAAAAATTTTTAGCTGTAACTCTAAAATATCAATGACGTTGCAATATCTTACGGAATACAAAAAATTCGAGAGGGTTAGTATCAGGATGGTTACGAATCAAAACAGAGTTATAACATATTTATTTATAACCTGTTATACGTAGAGCACAGGTTTCTAAGAAATCAAGACGGAGATTTGTGCGAGGATCTTGTGGATTTAGTGCTTGGCATGTGCGGGAGAGCTTTATACCCCCCCACTTATTATTTAATTTCTTTATTTATATAGAGTTATAGAATAAGAGCTGAACTGTACTTGCGATATTTGATTCAATTTTTTTAGTGCCCAGAGGCGAGTGGTAGTCGAGGAGCTATACGAGCCAACTGGACTTCCTACATCTCTTTTACCAGGAGGCTTCAGGCTTGCTTTGTCAACTGGCGAGCTTTGAGATACTCTTCGACTACGTTAAGAAGCCATGCTCTTTCCGCCCTAGACACGGGCATTTCTCGCATGGCTTCTTTCTTCGTAAGTTTGAGAAGCGGGAGCTTCGCTATCATACCATTCTTAAACTTAAAAGTAACTCCCTGAAGCCTATCTATCATGTCGCCGTCTTCTTTGTGCTCTTTCCATTGAAACTCTTTATCTTGCCTCTGAACTGCCTGGAGCTTTCTCAACCGAAATGAATCCAAGTCCGTGTATTTGAGTTCTTGAAGTAAGCTTTGAGCTTCCCCAGGATATGCTTTTTCCACTTCATCAGAGATCACATCGTAGACTTTCTTTTCTACGGGGCTATAATGTTTCGTAATCTCTGTTTCAGGAAAAGCCGAGTCCACTTTAGCCATTACAGTATCAATACTCGCTTCTGGACTCACTATCGGTGTATCTTCGCCGAATTGCTTCTTATACTCGGTTACAGTTAAATTATGCACATGTTTTAAATGAAAAACTATATTTTTAAATTCTCGCTTGCAGATTTTACATTGTATCATTATTTACTCCTCTTCGTATAACCTATAATCAAATTACTACCTTCTCTAAATATTTTTCTACGGTCTTCGAGCAATTTGCTTATAGTTTCTTTGTTAAATATTGATGTCCCTTTATACTTATAGTCGCTGTGTCCTTCTTTGTAATTATGGGCGAAAGCTCGTCTTACGTTGTTCACTATTGTTAATATAGATATAGATTCTTTACTAAAAACCGATAGTGCTCTTGTGATAGATAATTTTTTAAAATAATCCATTCCAGAAAAGGCACCTACTAATTCTTTAAACCTTCCATCTCGTCCGAGCTCTGCAACACCGAGAGAGCACGAAAATGCTATAATTCTATTCATTAGTTGCTCTAACCCAAAATGGACGTTTAAGACTATGCTACGGGTATCGTTGTATCTATCCCCTCTTTTACCAACAGTCTGTCTCGCCGTCTCTTTAAGAAACTTTTCATCTTCACTAAGAAGCTCTTTAAAAACTTTGACATCAAATGTATAATCGGGTTTCTTTACAGGCATTTTTTTAACCTATTCTTTTGTTTTGAATCTTACATTACCATCAACCATATCTATTATTATGCCTCTGCTGTTAAGTTTTTCTTCAACCAAATCTAATCTTTTTTCGAAAATCTCTGATTGTATTCTACAAACATCAATTTTTCCAATTTGTAATTCTTTGCTTTTTATTGCCTGTTCTCTGCGAAAACCACTTATTTCTTTAGAAACTTTTTCTATCTCAGCCTCTAAAATTGGGCTTTCTGAGTATTTTGACTTAAATGATTTTGTTAATTCATCCCGTAGTTTTACGAGATACTGTTCTTTTTCCTCAAGGAGCCTCATGATAACTGCTCTCTGTTCTTTATATTCTTCCAAGCTCTTTTTATAGTACTCTTTTAACTGTTCTGTAACTAATCTACTAAATTGTTTTCCCATTTCTATTTCTCCTTAAAAAGTGCTTTTATTAATTTTTCCATAACTTCTCTTGCTGTGCCATCTATTTTCATACCCGCTTCTTTCGCAGGCTTATTTAAATACTCATCAAATAAATCTGCATAATCCATGCAACATTTGGTCATTGCCGATTCTGCTTCTTCTGCATTTAAACGTCTTTCGAAACTGGCGATCATCATACCCATAATCATAATTATAGAGAGTAAAAGCAAAAAATGTGAGAATACAGTTTCTTTTGATGAACGTGACCCACCTATTTTTATTAGTATCATAGGGTTACCTTTTTCTGAGAGCTCTATTGCCTTGCGACAACGTGACCTCATCATGTCAAATGAAGGATGAGCACCCATGCCAGATACCAAAGAATAGATATCTTTAAAGATAGCTCCTTTTCCGAGTTTTTGTCTAACCTTGCCAGGGCTTAATTCATCCCAAACTTTCTGCCAGGGCTTACCGCTTGTCCATAAATCTGCCGCCTCTGGTTCTCTATTGAATAAATCTATCAAATCTACAGCTTCGTATATTGTTCTTAAATGAGAAAATGCTTGACCACCCATAGCTCTCTGGCTTAAGTGAAATGCAACAAGTAATTCATCCATACAGGCAGCCAATAAGCTTAGCTTTGAAAACGTTGCCACTCCGCTTAATGTGCCGCCGTCCAAAATATCTTGGTAAAAATCCATTATGGTTTGTAAATGTTCAATAAAAAGCTTTCTAACTTTAACATATAGCTTTGGCGGAGAGCTAACAGGGCTTTCAAGAAAATTTATATGCGTATCTGCGTGTAATCTCTTTCCTTTAGCTCCTTTGCTCAGGCGTTTTGTTTTTCTTTTAAGCGGGCTTTCAGGTAATTTAGAAACGGCTTCGTCTACATACTTTATCATCATCTCTTGCAGTTCATCTGCTTTCTTCTGAGCTTCTGGAGTCATTTTGTCATAGTTAGTCAATGCATAGATGTTAAAATGAATAACACCATTAGTCGGATCCTTCTTGATAAACTCGACTAATTTATCACTAAGCATTTCAAATGTAATCTTTTTGTCACTGTCCATAGTCATAACCAGAATCGGCGTCAGTCCCCTGACGCCTTAAAGTTATACATCTATTAAGACCGTGAAGACTTATTTCTTATCTATTTAAAATCATCAAGAAATGATTTTTTCTGCTCTCTCAAAATTCCGCTTGCTCCTTCTCCTGTCGCAAGCGCCTCTCCGATAGCTATACTCCAATCAAAAATTGGAGGCGCGTGTTTTTTCAGCTCTTTTTCTAATTCTTCAATTTTCCTATCCCGTTCTGTTATCATTGTACTTGCTTGATTTAGAGCAACATCTACTTTCTCGTTATATATGGACAGTGTTTTCATTTTTTTCTCTAACTGCACCAACTTCTTTTTATCTTCTTCGCTTTGCTTAGCACCTTTTTGCTCAAGAAGAATTTTCTCGTTCTCGAATCTCTCTTTCATGATATCTATGGTTAGCTTTTCTACTTCTAATTTGCTTCTAGGAGACTTTATCTCTTCCAAATGTTTAATTATCTCTTCATGGTCCTCTAATACTTGCTTTACATTATTGGATAGTAGCCATATATTGCGACCCCATCGCCATATTATCTTTACTATGTTTAATGGATTCATATCAGTCTCTCCATCTTTGAAAGGTTCTTTTTTATCCATCTATTTGCTCCATATCTTCGCTCTGTGAAGAGTTTCTCACTTATTTGAGCCCTTGTGAGCCTTTCTCCCATGATATCCTTCTATGAAGCTTATAAAATTATTATGTCCGCCGTTGCTATCATAGTCCTTTCTGAATCTAAAATCCATATTCAGCATATCTTTACCTATGAATGTAATAGCATCCGGGGTCGCTCGGGCAAAAGCTGTAAGTTCACCGTCCTTTAAGCCTATCTGCCATAACTCTGAGCCTGGGTAAATTTTTACTGTTGTATAATCCCAAACCTCATCAAGGTGTCCACGCCTTTTTGTATTCCAAGATAGAATTGCAAATTTGCAGTTATTAAACGTTGTTACAATACTTGCTCTAATATTCACATTTTTTATTAAGGTAAATGAAAACACTAGGATTAGCGATAAGGAAATACCGATTATTTTTTTCATCGTAAGCAAACTTTCTTTGTAACCAACCTGTTACTATAAACGCAAACCAACAAGCACAAAAATATCTAAAAGGAAGCAAAAACTATGATCTTCAAAATCTCTCTTAACATTTTATCAATAAAGAACTTAGATTTTACACTTGTTTTAGGCTTTCAATATTAGGAAACCTGTGCTCTATCCATCTGAGCTACAGGGGCACATAATATGTTATGGAAATTCTAACATAATACGCTATTTACGTAATTAAAGGACGGTTCTCACCGCAATCCTAAAACGGTTCTTTTCTTGAACCCAAACCTGTCCCCCTCACTACTACTCATTACAGATTATTATAATAATCATCCGTGCAAATATCAACAAGAAAGTAAAAATAAATGTAATAATTGAGCCCTTTAATGTGTCTACTATAGTGGGGACGGTTCTGACTCTAAACTTAGAACGGTTCTTGCTGTAAACTTAAACCTGTCGCCTTTAGGGCTATGAAAGGGGGTCAAAATGTCAAGGGGATCGAGATTAATACTGGAGGATGTCTGTTATCATGTTATAACAAGAGGAAATGAAAAGAGAATTACTTTTCATGATGACAACGATTATGAGAAATACTTAAAGTTGCTGTTAAGATATAAGTCAAAATATAGATTCAGATTATATGGCTGGTGTCTGATGAATAACCATGTCCACATGCTACTCGACTCCGCTTCGCTAAGCAAGGCCATGCATGGAATTAGTCTTTCTTATGCTAAATATTTTAAGCACAGATATGAATCAGTAGGTCATTTTTGGCAGGATAGATTTAAGAGCTATGTAATACAGAAGGATAAATATCTAATTAACTGTATAACTTATATCGAATACAACCCCGTAAGGGCAAATATAGTATCTAGACCGGAAGACTATAAATGGAGTAGCTATAAAGCAAGAATTCTGGGAAAAGGCAGCAAGCTGTTGGATCCTCTTGAATTTTAGTACTTGGGACAGGTTTGGGTTTGGCTGGGGGACAGGTTTGGGTTTGCGGTGAGAACCGTCCCTGCATCCTGCATCCCTTTAAGTGGTGTGTTATTATTTATTTAGAATGGGTTGCGGTGGGCATAGACGTCCTTATTCCAGGGTTAGGGTAAAGTCTTCGGTACCGTCGTTTAAGATAACATTGTTGTGGTTTATGGCTACTATCCTGTTTCCTTCTATTACATCGCCTATATCTACAACGTCGCTGTTTATTATCGCCCGGGGCATAATCTCATCCCATAATATACCGTTCAAGGTAAGCGTTATCACATCTTCTTTCAGCTTTATCTCCGGCACAAACGGGTTTCTCCTCCAGCCTACAAAATTCGTCCTCACAGCGCTCCTCTTTTTTTGGATGCGCTCTTTGGCCGCGTTTACAATCTCCGCCTGGGTATGGTGTGTCCGCACTATGCCTCCGGTCTCTCCCCTTGGAGGTGCACTCAAGCCATAGAGGATGCTGCCAACTGCTACTATTGACAAAACTATCAATATGACAAGCTTCTTATTCTGCATACTTCTGCCCCAAAAGATACATATTTATAACAAGGTTGGTCGTGAGCATATCATGATCCACTTCTTCATTGCTCTGCTTCTTCACATAAGGCTTTATTACAAAACTGCGCACTGTAATGAGGCTATCTTTAAGGTCATCGAGTGAACCAAGAAACTCACCAATGCTTCTGTAATCAGACTCTATCTCCATCTCTATAGGAAGGATGGGATACGGCATATCCTTCTTCTGCTCGGTTTCTTTCGGAGTTATTGAGACGTAATTTATATTCTTCTTCTTTCCGTGTTTCGTGAGCTCATCTATAGCAAACGACACATCCTCCTCTGTGAGGACAGAACTCTCGGTCCATGTAATATTTACCGATTCTATAAAATCTCTTGCGTTTGTTACGTGCGTCTCACATGTATCACACTCCCTCTGCGCATTCCTTATTTTTGTGATAAGGGGCTTAAAGATAATGCTATATACTAAAAGGAGCGCCAGTATCAACCCTCCTACGGCCATCATCTTCGCGGTCTTTTTGGATAACTCAAAACTCATATAGCAATCCTCACCATCAATCCACCCTGCTCTTTAAACTAAATTCGCTCATTCCCTTTTTTATTTCCTTAGTGGTGATAAGCTTGACACTCGTAAATAATCCCTTTTCGAGGGTGAGTATAAAGTCAGACAACAACTCTTCGCCTTCGCGCGAGTCTATGATACCCTTCAGTTTTATATCCCCGTCTTCCATCTTCATCTCTGTAAGGTAGATGCTCTCTGGAATGAGATTGCTTATTTCTTTGAAGACGTCTTCCCAATAAGGCTCCCCTGCCAATGCCGAGTCTGCCATATTCTGCGTCTCTGCCAGCTTAAGATGCGGCAGGATACTCGTGTATTCCCTGTTCGCAACATCTATTCTGGTTTCAAAATTTGTATGCTGGATCCCGAGGCCCACATATACCAGCGCAAGTCCCAAGATCACAGCCGTTGCAGCAGCCCATATACCCGCGCGTTTAAAAGTACGCTTTGTCTGCTCTTTGAGCTCGGGAGGAAGCAAGTTAACCCCTTTGACAAAACTTAATGCCGCACCTATAGCCGGACTTATGCTATGAAGAATATCATCGTTAGCTATAACCTCTCTGCTCTTAAATCTAATATGTTGTAGCGGATCTCCGGCCATAACGACTATACCCAGCTCTTTAGAGAGGTACTTGTCGAGCCCTTTCAATGACGATCCTCCGCCAAATAGAGTTAAAGAGTCTATCTTGCCCTCTCCTGTCTCTTCTCTATAATAGTCCAGGCACCTCTCTATCTCGCTGGTTAGCTGCTCGAGTGGCCCCCTAAGCATAGATAAGATCTGGATGCTGCTTATCTTATTCTCAACTATTACAGATTCGCCTTCGGCCGGTATCCCTTTTTGGCATTTTATCCTCTCAGCATCCTCCATTGAGAGTGCCGTCTTTCCCATGTCAGAGAGCAGGACTCCCGTCATCGCCTTTGTAAACTCTGCGCCATTTATGGGGATCTTTCTGCAGAATACAAGGTCCTTGCCGGAAAATATTGCAAATTCTGAAAAATGTTCGCCCATGTCAAGGATGGCCCTGGCCTCATCCCTCTTTGGATGGCTGGACTCTACAATCTTCTGGAGTGCCAATGGCGTAGGGATGATAGAATACGGCCTTGTGCCGGCTTTTTTCAGCAGGCCGAGCATTCTATCTATGGTTGCCTTGGGCGAAGTAGCTATCATCAGGCGCTGCTTCTTGACCCCTTTATCCATTACATCACCAAGGATCTCAAAATCCACAAGAGATTCATCTATAGGAAACGGGAAGAATTCTCTGGCAGTAAGTTTAATACCTTCCCCTAGCTCCTTTATAGGCATGTGTGGTACGCTTACCGTCCTTGTACATGTCTTAGGACAGTTAATCGCCGCTATAACCTTTGACTGCTTTAGATTAACGCCTTTTAAGAGCGAACGGATGGCGCTTACCATGGCGCTATCCGATGCCTCGGCATCGCTTACTGCCTTTACCTCTTTAGAATCCGTCTTGAGCAGGCTGAATACTCCCTCGCCCCGAGAGAAGAGTGCCATCTTCACTGAGGAAGAGCCGATATCGAGTCCTATTATATAATCTTTTTTAAATAGTCCCATAATCAAGTCGCTGGTATATTCTCATCCCAATCTTTGGGTGTAGTAACAGCAGTTTCGGTTACACCGAGATCGATCCCCGGCGGCATGGGAGAGTATATGTCCTCGTTATAAATGATATTGAAATTAGTACCATTCTTTATTGTAATGTTATTTCCCGTAATTATAGTGCCGTTAATGGTGGTGCTATCGGCGGTATTCTTATTCATATAGTCCATGGTGAGATTGGCAAGGGCATATACCATGCCGTTTATAGTGCTATTGTATAGACCGGTTCTACTTGCCGGTGCTCCGACATCCGAACTATTGATACTGGACATCGTTGCAAGGGCAGGGTAGTTAGTGCTGGAATCCGTAGTTATGTTAATGTTATTTGCCTTATTTACAAAATCTATGGTACCTTCTGCGAAGACTGAACCATTGATGGTTGCATTATTTCCTATGATAGCCTTTCTTGTTGTGTACCATACACCGGTGTATGTGTTATTTTCAAAGGTAATGTCTGTCGTATAGGATTGCCCTGCCGCGGCAGCAAGAGCTTGATATGTAGGAAAATCTACCGTAGGATTAAGCTTGGCAAGCGCTCCGAACTTGTCGCCGATATGTGTAAGACTTTCATCATTGACTATCTGGACATGGCAGCTCATATCCCCATTTACCGTACCGTCTGAACCTTCAAAATCGAGTATACTTCCGTCAGAATGTATAGCGCGATCCAGGACCGCCGGTAATATTACAATCGCTACCTGCTGCCCTACCTGTCTGCTTACTAGCTCTACTGTTCCGGTAGATGTAATAGTAAAAATGCTCGTT
>JABMRJ010000076.1 GCA_013202745.1 Candidatus Omnitrophota bacterium | reverse complement strand
CTCCAGAGGTGCTGCGAGAGTTACCTTTGTCGACAAGAATAAGAGATGCACAGATATTATAAAGAAAAATGTAAGCAATCTGGATGGCAGCAGAGATAATATAAAGATATTTCACCATGATGCAGCAAGGGCGATAAAAAAGTTAAACGATTCAAAAATGAGATTCGACTTAGTCTTTCTAGACCCGCCTTATTATGAAGATAGCCTTAAAAAATGCTTGATATATATAGATAATTATGATATATTAAGTCGCTCTGCATTGATCATTTGCGAGCATTTTAAGAAAGATACTGTACCTGCGGAGTCGGGGAAGATAACCAGGATACGCGAATACCGGTACGGCGATACAGTATTATCGATCTACAGAAGGAGTGGCGATGAAGTGGGCAGCATATCTGGGGACGTTTGATCCTATAACATATGGCCACATAGACGTCATAGAGCGGGCATCGAGGATATTCGATAAGCTGCTTATAAGCGTCGTCTGCAACACCGACCCAAAAAAAGGCCTCTTTGGCATTGAAGAGAGAGTCGATATGGCTAAGAAGGCAGTGAAGCATCTCTCCAATGTAGAGGTTGAACCCTTCAGCGGCCTGGCCGTAAATTACGTTAAGAAAAAGGGGATCAATGTCATTGTCAGGGGCTTAAGGATGGTATCGGATTTTGAATATGAGTTTCAGATGGCCCTTACAAATAGAAAGCTCGATAAGGATATAGAGACTATATTCCTTATGCCGAGCGAGTCTTATTCATATATATCAAGCAAGCTCATAAAAGAGGCGGCTTCACTCGGCGCAGATGTAAAAGATTTTGTACCTGACTTTGTAAAGAAGGCACTTGCGAAGAAGCAGAAAAAGTAATGGATTTTATAGCGAGCATACGAGAAAGGTCAAAGAAGGATCCGAAGAGGATCGTTCTTCCTGAGTCAGAAGACAAGAGGATAGTTGAAGCTTGTGATTACATTTCTAAAAAGGGTATCGCTAAACCCATCCTTTTGAAAGACCTTAAAAATATCGACGATTTTGACAAGATGGTAGAATGCTTCTGTGGTATTCGCCATGAACACCACAGGGATATAACAAAAGATAAAGCCATAAAGCTCTTTTATAACAATAAGCTATATGCGGCAGCGATGATGGTAAGGATGGGTATGGCAGATGGTTTTGTTGCGGGTGCGAGCCACAAGACTTCGGATGTGGCAAGGGCAGCGCTGAGTTGTATAAACGTGGATAAGCGGATCAAGGTTATGTCAGGGGCCTTTCTCATAGAAATAGCTAACTCTAAATACGGCCATAAAGGGGTATTCGTATTCTCTGACTGCGGTATAGTACCGTTTCCTACAAGCGAACAGCTTGCAGGCATAGCCGTATCAGCCACAGGATTTGCCGAGAAGCTCCTGGGTGTAAAACCTAAGGTAGCGATGTTAAGCTATTCGACCAAAGGCAGTGCAAGTACGCCGAATCTCGAGAATGTGAGAAAAGCGGTAGATATGGTTAAAGGGTCTTACCCCAAGATAGATATTGACGGCGAGCTCCAGGTAGATACCGCGCTGGATCCCGACGCTGCAAAGATAAAGGATTCTATATCAGGGAGCAAGGTAGGGGGAAAGGCCAATGTCCTTATATTCCCGAATCTTGATTCCGGAAATATAGCATATAAATTGATACAGAGGCTGGCCAAGGCGAGGGCTGTAGGCCCTCTTCTTCTGGGTTTAGAGAAACCATGCAGCGATCTTTCGCGTGCATGCAGCATAGATGATGCGATAGACGCGGTTGCCGTTACATCTGTAATGACGCATTAATTAAGAGAGGTAAGAAAATGGCTAATCCAAAAAGACGGCATTCTAAACAAAGAAAGAGACTAAGAAGAACGCATTACAAATTAAAGGGCGTAAATATGTCTATATGCCCGCAATGCAAAAGCATGAAGCTGCCTCATAGGGTATGTCCGCAATGCGGATACTATAAAGGCAGGCAGGTTGTGGAAATAAAAGTAAAGAAAAAGGAAAAGAAGAAATGAAGATAGCTATAGATGGCATGGGAGGGGATAAGGCCCCCAGTGTAATTGTCGAAGGTGCGATAGAATACACGAGGGAGTTCGACCACGAAATTATTATCGTCGGACAAGAAGATG
>JABMRJ010000075.1 GCA_013202745.1 Candidatus Omnitrophota bacterium | reverse complement strand
TCTCTATTTACGGTATCTATGTAGGCCTTCTTTGCCTCTTCGCCGCTTATAGCAGGGTCGGTTATGACCAGGATGTTTCTCATCTTTCCGTCCGCGGTTACATTTTCTTTTAGTTGTGCTATCTTACTTAGTATTATGTCGGGTCTCTCCTCAAGCACTGTAGAGGGGGTTATGGTTACCGGGAGTTCTGTTTTCTTTAGGCCTTCTTCGATCTCATCTAATGCCTTATCCCAGTCTATCTCGTGTATCGGTGAGAATCTTACCCTTAAGAAGTCGGCTATGCTGTATAGTTCTTCCCTTGTTAAATCCAATTCCTTTAACATATCTACCAATTCCTGCTTAGTCTTTTTTCCTTCTATTACTGCTTCTATGAGGGTCTTTATCCTGTCTGATTCTTTGGTTAGTCTATCTATATCCAGCCTGCTTACGAACGGGTCTATCTTTTCTATGATATCCTTTACGTCGGTTACATCAAGTGCCAGTATTATGCCGAGGCCTTCTTCCGGGACTTGCGCTTGGAGCTCTTCTACTTGGGCATGGGCTTCGGTTGCCTCTAAAGTCACTGTCTTTACATTTAGATGCTGGTACCCTTCCTGAATCAGGCCTTCGTCCACAATCTGGCCGGGTTGTAGGCCAATAAGGAGAGTAGGTCTTTCTTGTCCGGAAGGTAATAGCATCCTCTTGATCTCTGCAAAGTTTATGACCTGCTCGTCGAGCTTTTGTTCCATATCGTTATAGGTAGAACTCTTTACCTCTTTCACAAAGGCTGCAACCCGGGCCTGGAATAGCGGGACAAGGGCGACCAGGATCTCCTGCTGCTTATTTGGACTTGCGTCTCGATAGGCAATGAGGAAGCTGAATACAACAACCGCCCACTCCTTTGAAGTAAGATTAAACCTTTCAATACCTGCTGTACTTAACTCTAATAATTTACTGTGGATATCTTCTGGCAATAGCTCTTCATAGAATTTTCTGTATTTTGTAAAGCCCTGTTTATATTCCCCAATCCATTTCTGGTAATCGATATTAACAACTCCGGCAGCCGCAACAGGCGGCTCGTGGCTTAATATGCTCCTTGTATCGCCAGCGGGTCTTTCATCTTTTATAGTCTCATCTCCCAATCTTGGGCCTATATAATCCATATGCCTTAATATCTGGTCAAATATGGTCCTTGTATAAAGCGGTACCCTCTTGAGAACTTCTCTATCGGGAGGATTACCTTGCGCATCATATCCAAATTCTTTATGTCTCTTATGCCTTACCGGAAATTCTGCTTGTCTTGCGCCATACACAACGGCCGCGCCGACATATTGCGGTTCAAATGCATTCCGCCTTGCCCATATACCCTCTTCCTGCATGAAATTATCCACCAGGCTGCTTCCCTTCACTCTAACTGCAAATTCACCCCCCGCTCCGGCATGGCGCACTCTATGGCCATAGAGTGCGCTAAAGAGCGGGAATAATAGATGGTCCGTAATAGACTTGTCATCTGAAAGGTACGGACGGATCTCATAGTCAGGTGAAACATAATCCGCCTTACCATCCAATATCGGCTGGATGAACTTCTCTATCCAGTCTGGTCCTATGGTAAGGTCATCATCTAAAAGCATAAAGGCTTCGGCCTCTAATCTCTGGGCAATTGCAAAGAAGAGCCGTTCACTCCATATTTTGGAGCCGGCAAACAGCGGTTCTAATGCAAAACCCAGCACCGGTATGCCTCTGTTATTATCCATCTCCAGCGCGGCGTTAACAGTCTCTTTCTTCTCTTCGTGTCCTATAACGACTATGGCCACTCTCTTTTTCTGCATAGGATTATGATAATAGGTTACGAGCCCTTCCTGTATGCTGTCTATCAACTTTTTTATATTCTCTACTTCGGCATAAGCGGGTATGCCGATTATTATGTCGACTTCACCAAGCTCGCGGTGTATCCCTTCAATCTTGTCGGCTGCACTATGGTCAAGAGCCCGTATCATATCTTCTGTCGATACCTCCATCCTGGCCTCAATCTTTATTTCCATAGTTACAAATACTGCCAAGACAAAAGCGATAGGCAACATAACAGTCATGATAGTATCTGCGAAGATTTCATGGATGGCGGGGAATCTCTTCGGGCTTACGCCTAATCTATGTAGAATCTTATGTCCGACTTCGTGGGTCTTTATAAGGAACTTTGTGAAAGCGGGGAGTCTCTTATATTCTTTTTCTATCAAAGGATTGATCTCTATTGCTTCTCTTTCTTCATTATACCTAAGAGGCGGCGCCCTCGGTGCACCCGGAGCCAACTCTGGCATACCCTGTTTTACCCAAATAAGATGCTCTAAGCCACTTACTGCCTTTCTTGTTATAAATATGAATATAGGTGATGCAATTAATGCATATAGTGCAATACAGAGCAGTATCGTCGATGATATAATCATGGTGCCGGCTATGCCGAGTACTATGCTGCCTATGACAAGGCTTACCCCGGTCTTAAGCTGGCCAAGCGAGGTTATGGGGACAACATTTATATCTTCTTGCGGCTCTCCCGGCCATGAAAATAATCCTCGTGCAGGATCATCAAGCGCCATTACCAACGGCAGTGCAACCGACTTTATAGCGTTACACGTCTTACAGTCATGTACGACACTGCCCTTGCCCGGCAGATATGCCAATATCTCTCCGCCGCCTTTATCTTTTTGGGGGTTACCGCTTTCATCGTGCACAACTCTATTTGGCACTAATCCCTCTTCAATCAGGAGATCAAATTCCCTAACACCGGCTAATGCATGTATATCTCCAAGCCAGGTAATATCGCCTGTAGGAATCTCTGGTGAAAGTATGCCGGTTTTACCTCTATCCTGGCTTATCGAAAGCGGCATCTCCTCATTTAAAAGGGCCTGATAAGCTGCCTCTATATCATAATAACCGTACAGACGATTATAAGGTACACCTCGCCGTTGATTGGTCTTTCCAAGCTCCTCAGCATTTAACCGATCAATCTTGGCGGTCACAGGCGCTGCTAATGTAGCAAGTTTTTCTACCAGACAAAGCAGCGGTGCATTAGCCGTTAATGACAATCCGCCTTTTTGCAGCTTGCCTTCTTCATCAGGAACATTAGAGACCATCTCAAAAAATGCATCAACTCTTCTCTGTGATCGTAAGTCAAGATATGCCCCCAACATCTGTATATCCAGTGCGGCCGTAGGATGGAAGAGGATCAGGTCGTTTATTCTATGGATACAGCCATAACGGGCTGGGGTAGTAACATGTTTTTCGCTTCGCACATACTTAAAGACTGGAAGCGGCAGGGGGATGCCATAATCTTCAAATCTCAATTTGCCTTCTCCTACCTTTTTAATTTCTTTGACGTCTTTTTTAAGTGTGTAGGCATGCGGCAAGACATCCTGTTGGCTAAAATCCTGCAGCCCCAGCCCGCAAATCCAGGCAAGCTCGATAAACGCGTAGCCATGATTCCAGCTCACCCTCTGTCTCTCACTATCTTCCGTGCGGATGAGCTGCCTATTTCTATTAAACTCAAATGCTGGGCCGTATCCTCCTTTAACAAAAACGATATTTTCGCGTTTAAATCCAAAAAATCGTCTTCCCGTCAATCTGCTGGGCCTGGCAAACATATCAAGTATTTGATGTTCTATCTCGTTTGAGACGCTAACGATGATTTTGAGGTTACCTCTTATCTGCTGTATCTGCGCAGGGGTGAGGCCATGGGTCTTGCCGAGGTTTATAATCCCCTGTTCGAGGGCAAACATGGCCCTTTCGCTGAAACTCAAGCGTCTCGCATATAAGGGGACATTTTCCTCGCTTATGATACCCATCCTTACAGCAATCTTCCAGATGTCAATATTGGCAAGGCGTAACTCTTCTATAGGTATGTCGTCTATGTGTATATCTTTGAGGCTTTTCTCCATCCGGGTTCCCGCTCCAGCAAAGGGCATCTGGATGACTATCTCGCCTTTCATTAAGGCCTCTAATGCCAAATTATCGTTTTTGAAGTCCTCTATAAAAGAATGCGGGGCAACAGAAAGATCACCAAGCTTCTTAAGCACCCTTCTGGCATTAAGTGTATCTGCTGATCCTTCGATTATATCTCGATCCTTTTGGTGTAAAAACATAGTGTCTCTCTCTTCATCAACAAAATCATTCATTCTATGAGCCATAACTTCAGGTTTGTAACTGTATTCAAGATATCGAAGCTGGGCCTCTTCTACGGCCTTGCGGATCTCGTCTTGGTTGGCTGTTCGAATCAGGCTTGCCTCAATGGCAGCGCGGATAAGTGCGGGGAACAATCGCCTATGATTTTTCTCTAAGATGCGTGAATCTATATATACGTATAACTGATGATCATCGGGTGCGATGCAGGCTAAACCCGGTGTTACATCAAAAAATTCTCTAAGGGTGTGTTGCCTACTTAGGAATGTCTCTGGGGGTGCGCGCACGCGTTGATTGCGGGATAATTCCTCTAATGCCTTCTTTGCATCATCCTCACCAATCTCATCTAAAATATCCATTACACGGTCTATAAAGATGCGATCTACAGGGATGAAATCTTCCGGTCTTACATCTTTAACGCCAGTCAGTATCTCTTCTTCCGCAACCGCTTCACCGATTTCTATCTTACGCAAATAGCCTGCGGGAGCTGCATCTTCTGCAAGCGGCTCATATGAAATAATCCCCTCATCTGCAAAGAATCTTAAAAGTTTTTCTATCGCAATATTGACATCTTCGTTGTCGGCTTCAAGCCCCAAATATTCTGCTATCTCCACATGGCTAAAGTGGCTCCCAATGGGCAGCGTCTCCAGGAATTCCTTTACAGAGCCGTAGATATTGGCGACCCGATGTAGTCGCTCTTCCCTTTGTTGTTGAGCGAGTATATCCACGTCTTGCTGCCATTTATCGAAATTTCTATCCGTATCGCCTATTTTTCTTTCTTCCAGATCTCCTGTATCTTTGGGGTTTCTCCTTAAGGGATAATAATCATCTACTTGTCTTCCATCCCCGTCTATCAATGATACTGCAATACAAGCCTCATCTAAGTCATGGGGTTTTTGCGGGAAATATCCAACCAACAATCCCTCATCGCCGCCAAAGCTCATGAGCTTATCTTCTCCTATATGAATGAATTGGCTCGACTCTATATAATAGTGAGGTCCAAATTTCAAGGTATGGTCTTTCCCGACACGGATATGCGTATTTGAAAGCACCGTATGAGGGCCTATCTCAACAGTCCCTTCCCCAAATATACTAACCCTGTATAGAAAAAGATCAATGCCTTCCCTATTCAGCGCCTCATTGAGCGTTTTTATGTCTTTAAGATAAGGCCCTCTTAATATTGCCGTTGTGCCATTTGCGCGGGTTACCTTAAGCGTGATTCTCTTATCTATATAGCATTCTACGGCCTTCTCTTCTATAGGCGGCAGATCGGCATTCTTTCTGCCTTCTTCAGTGAACGCCCTATTTTGGGCTGTCTCAAGATAAGTCCAGGGGTATCCTGCATCATTCCATATGTAGTTGTCTCCAAGATTAACTACATAGATCGGATGCCCTGCTATATATCGCTCAACGATCCCATACATCTTATCCTGGTCTTTCTTATGCATATCCTTCCAGGTATCAGGTATGGTGCTTTTGTCGATGCTCCCGTCCGGATTTTTCTTAATTATGGCCTGACCGAGCGTATCAAAGAGCCCAAATCCGTAAGCCTCAAGTAGAGATTTGTGCCTTTGTCTGCTTGGGGCGTTAAATGCATCTATTAGTTCTTTAAGGGCTTCTGTCTTAAAAGCGAGTTGGAATGTATTCTTAAGAAGTACTCCTTTGCTTTTTATAGCCGCCTCGATTATCTCCTCTACATTGCCTTTTTCTATAAAATCTTTTAATGCGCCCGTTGCCTTGTCAGCCACAAGGACTCCTAATTGGGTTAGGTTTTCTTCGTTTATTACCTTAATGACATTCTCAAATCCGGCGTTGCTGAATATCCTGCAGATTGCTTTATGGATCTCTTCTTCATTTTCACCTTCTTTGGTAAGTCTCCCTCTTTCCCTTCTGGCATGTTCTATCAGTTCACGTAGGTTCTCTATCCTGTCAAAATCGGCCTCACCGAGTATCGGCCGTGTTGGCGTTCCAAAAAAGAGCAAATCAACATTTCCCGGAATTCCAGATATGCGTCTGCTGCCAACGGTCATATCTGCCGGCACGATATCGTTGTCGCTTCCGCCAATAATACTCCAGTCTATCCCCCGGCCGCGGAGTTGGGCCAATATCGCCAATTGGGCTTCGTACTGCATCTCCATAAAAGATTTATTCAATATCCTCAATCTTCCTTGATAGAGCTTAAGGAGCGTCAAGAGATAGTTTCTCTTCTTCCTTCCGGCATCCGTAATATATATAGGAGACTGCTGGTGGGCGTCGCGGGCCTTCTTGAGGCTCATAAGAATCCCTGGAAGGTCATTCAATCCCTCATCGCTCTCTAAAACAACCGGCATCATTTCAACATCACTTTCGGCAAACTTCTCCAGTTCATCACTAATGCCTCCTTCGTAATACTGACGGCAGACACCCTCATCCTGCAATGCCTTGTAGGCAACTATGAAGTTTCTATACACGATAGGAAGTTTTCCTTCTCTGGCAAGCTCCAAAAATGCACGCTTTAAGAGGATATTTTCTTCGAGGCTATGACAGGCTATAGGCGTAATCAACCTGTTCGGGTCCAGAATTTCAGATTTAAATCTTTCGATAACCGACTCTGAATTCTCTATAGCAAATCTATGCCAATACTGCTCGGTAAGCCCTTCTATGGTATCGTCCAATCGGCTCTTAAGTCCTTCTATCTCTTGGTGATCTTTCCGGCTTTTCCCTGCTATCTCAATCTCTAGAAACTCTGCCGCCGTGTGTAAGATAATTTCAGTATTACCTTCCAAATGTTCTATCGTCTTACTAAGTATGCCTTTAGCAAGCACATATTCCGCAATCTCATGCGCAATACATGCAAGTATCTCCCTTATGGGCTGAGGGATATCATTAAGCGAGTCAACGGTAATGGCCTTATTTTTATAACCCTCTAAAAAGGCGCGCGACTCCTCTCTATCAAGCAATGCCTCTACTAAACCTATAGGTACATAAACTGCATTACGATCGGTACTGTAATGGCCGAAATTCGATCCTGTTCTCTGCATCACAATGCCGGGTATATTTTCCTTTGGCTTAACAAAATCTATCTTAAAGTGGTCCCTTTCTCCTTCTAAAAGTCCTATGAACAACTCCCTATTGAAATATTCGCCTAAGGGACTACCATTTTGGAGCTGAGGCCGGTTCAATATCTCTCCAAAGATATCATCGTCTAAATGATCCTTAAATATATCTGCTAATAAATTGATTAGCGGGGCATACGGGGTTTCGGCAATGCAACCGTTCTCAAGTGCTATAGTATGGCCAGTCTCAATATCTCCAAGGACCTCATTTATAAATTTATGCCTTACCGTATCTCCTACCGTCTTGCCATATGGGACCAGGCAGAATTTCAAATAAGTATGCATCAATAATGACAGGGCCTTTGGCGCAATCAGGGCAAACGGTAACAAGGCTGTCATAACTATATTTGCAGCGATCTCATGGATATTGGGGAATATCCTGGGGCCTATGCCTAAATTATGCAGGATCTTATGCCCGATCTCATGGGCCGTTATGAGGGTCTTTGTGAAGGCGGGGAGTTCATCATATTCTTTTCTTATTAGAGGATTTATCTCTATAGTCTTGTTATCTTTATCATAGCTTACAGGGGGTGCTCTCGGGGCTTCGGTGAGCATATCTAACCTGCTTTGTCTCTCTGCAAGCAGGATCTCTAGTCTCTTAACCGCGCTCCTTGTAATAATCAAGAATATCCCGGATGCAATTACTGCATATATTGCAAGAATTTGTGTATAAAGCGACGATATAATCATGGTGCCGGCTATGCCGAGAACTATGCTGCCTATGGCAAGGCTTACCCCGGTCTTAAGCTGGCCCAGGGATGATATAGGGGTAATTCCACCCCTACCCAACTGCACACTTACAATAATATCCTTGTCCTCACCCCAATTATCCTTGAAGTAACCAAACTTAATACTATCCACCCTCTCTGTGCCTATCGGTGTATTGCGCATTTTAGCGATAGCGTCTATGAGCTTCTTAAATGTAGCCTCATCTATAGGTCTACATATTCTACCCAATGACACATGTATTATGTCGACCGGGTAGCGTTTTTCTATGCCAAATCTTCTGCGCAATTCCTTTCTTAGGCTATCTAATGTATCGTCCTTCGGATATCCTTGAAGTATAATGTCGCCGGCTGGCGTAATATTTATGCCTATAAACTCTATTTCGAACGGTTGTATATCCCTTAACGCCTCAGTGACCCTGGAGGCCCTTGATGCAACAATAGTACCATCAAGAGGAATCCTTCTATCTCTCTGGCCTATAAGCTCTATTGTGCAATGCAGGTACTTATGCGGCTGGAGGTAAAGCACTTCTTCATCAGGGATAATTTCCCTTAAAGATGCTTTTATCCTATCTGTACTATCTTTTGTAGCGTTGCTGAATGGGAATCCAAATAATACCGATGTGTCGTATATAGGCCTCTTCAAACCGCTGAGCTTAGATGCCTCAAAACTGCTCATGCTCGTAATCCCCTGGAATATATCATCATAATAGTTACGAAGCATCGCATTATCCATTAAGAGACCTGTATCTTGCCTTTTTGATAACTCTGTCAATCTTATTATCAATCTATTACCCTCAAAGCTCATCGGTAATGTGTCTGGATTATTCGTCAAGGTATCTATCAGCGCCCCCATCAACCTTGCCTTGGTCTTTCCGTCTACTGCATATTGGTTCATCAAATCTATGTCTGTATCCAATATAATATCTTCATATTCAGGGTGTTCTGCTAAGTAGTCATTAATCTTGTGTGAAACCATGCTCAATAACTTGGTAAACAGACCGAAAGGATTCTCAGGATTGATGAACTCCCTGGTCCTTCCTCTATATATAAGCCCGAGCAGGGCTCCAAATATAAATACCCTGAGGCGGCTATTTAAGACATCCTTTACTACAGGCTCTCTCTCTGCAAGCTCTCTTAGCCCGGCCAATTCTTCATCGTTTATATCTACAAAGACAAACGGGGAGAGCAGGTGTCTCAATCTATATAAGTAGAAATCCCCGCTGGCCCGCATCTCTTCCAGATCTCTTCGTGTCGATAATTGCAATAGATTACGAAGATTACTATCGGTAAGCAGGCTGCCGTAGCTTCTCGCTGCAACATCCATTGCATCCATAACCAAGATCTGCGTCAGCATTGTATCTGGCATATCCAATAATAAGTTAGGTAATGTATCACAACCTAAATTACTTAGATCGCCGTGGTGGGCAATAAGGGCGCTAACCCTCTCGATAACCTCAGGCTGGTATTCCAACGATCTCATCATACCGGCTGCCGTTTCCGCGCCTATGGTGGGATGCTGCCAGCTTCTTATTCCGGGATCAATATATGCAGCATCATGATAAATTGTAAGTAGTAAAAGATCATGCCGTTCTCTTTCGCTTAAGGCTGTATACCTGCCATGGAGAATCTCCATTGACTGCATGAATTCTTCCCTATCAACAGTCTGCCTAATATCCTCCGGCATATCATTGTAGAAATAATCGAAATTCCTACTCTCCAATTGCTTTAATGAATAGACGGCCTTCATTACATGCTGTAATCTCTCAACAGGCATGCCGCTTAATAGCTGGACACTTAAGCCCTGGAATTCTTCTTGGCCAAAGGCGGGGTCAGTCTGGTAGGTATGTATCAATCTGAATAGCTCTCTTGCGCGGGCAGATGGGACGATGGAGTCAATTTCTTCTTCAGCCATAGGCGGCCCGCGTGGCACTTCAAACTCTATATGAACCTGTTCATGCCTGAATGCCTCTAATACAATATCTATCAATACCTTCTTTAGTCTTTCATCCGGCAGGCGCTCATAGAGCCCTGCCAATGTATCCATATATGCTGACGTAATATATGCCTGCCTCCTTCCCCTCCCAGGATGTAACACCAAATCAGGATCAAGCACATTCTCTTTATCATCCAATATCACAATATCAAAGAATGTCATCAATTCGTCTTTCCTTGCCTTAAGCGCCCTGAAGAACGGGTTATCCCTTTTGTCCAATTCTATATTTACATCTCTCCTGCGGAAGCTTGATCTCGCCTCAAACAAGATCGTCGCATCGCCCCTGGTTATAATCCGCCTCGCATCTATGTTGAACTTCTCATGCTCCCCCAGCGGCTGACCGGACAGGGTAATGGCAGGGGCGGTAGAAAGATCTATTTTTAAAAGCGCCTCTATGTTTTCGCTAGAACCTTTTTGATAATAAACCACTGCAGAATCTGCTCTATGCGTTCCCCAAATCCTAGTACTTAATTTACCAAGTGCACTCGTCAAAATCTGTTGTTCTTCCTCACTAAGCTCCTGAATAACGTTACCAATGGTTAAATGAGGTATAAACTCAGGATAACTTACTACTTCACCCGGCATTCTCTCTTGATGTCTTCTGTATATAGCCTCAAGCTGACTAAGAGCTTCTGCATCTAGTTTCATTGGTACGTACAATGCCCCATTTGGCATAACATCAAACCCCTCTGCGCTGAAGCTTGCAGCACGAAGCTCGCTTAATAATGTCTCGCTTGATACGCTTTTTCTCTTCTCGACTACATCGGCACTTAAAGGCCTGGAAGATGGTTTGAAGCCAACAATAGTAAGATGTCCGCTTGAGGGGGTGCCCCAAGATATCTTATCTTGTATGGTCTGTGGCAATTCACGCCTCAAAGCAGCTTGTGCCTCTTCCATTAGTTCAGGCGTAATCGGGAAAGCAGAATAGACACTATAACTTCTCTGATCCGTTATCGTTTTTTGCCTATCTACAAAGACTGATCTTCCGGCTATCTCCATTCTTGCAACAGGCTCTGCTTTAGGTATAGCAGGCTTCCTTCTTGCAGTTTCTATAATAGAGAATATACCTAGTTTTTCTAAATCTCTTTTGGCAGAATCGGGTTCCCTTGCAGTCTCAAGAACTCTATTAAGTTGCCTTTCAACACTAGGTAAATAGTCAGCAGGAATGGATAAAGTTCCATCCTTGTATTTATTGAGAATCTCCGTCATCAAATCATTGGATCTTTCTTCTATTCGCAAACCGTATTGGTGTTTTAATCGCAGCAATCTTAATATACCGCCCATATTAAATTCTATTCCGGCACCTGAAACTTTAACTTCTCCTCTAAGTAAATCATATAAACTGCTAAGCCTGCCGTACAGCCGTCCTTCACAATCTATACCCAACTGCAGTAAGTCTGGGCCTTCGTTTGAAATGAATACTTCTTTGGTTGTAGAATCAAACACCATCTGTTTTATCAGAGCTTTATTTCCACTCACAGTAGTCACTTCAACAGGACCAGCATATTGAACAGGTAAGCCCTTAAATCTTGCCTCTTCCTCCCTTGGCACAGCACCCACTAAGAAATTCTCAGGATTTGTACCCATATGTTGGGCTAATGTTTTTAACTGGCTCATTCCATAATCAAACACCCGTCTTGTAACTTGTGTCCTTGGATCAGCAAAAAGGGTTCTTTCTTCAGGTGTCATTTCAGCCTTTACGCTTATATCAATATCATCAGCTTCTGCCCCGAAAAAGATATTCTTAACCGCCCCACCAACGACAACTACATCTAACATCCCTCTCTCCCTAAGCAACATCAAAAACCTCTTTAGTATAGGATCAGGAATCTTGTCAATATCTACCCTCCCAGTCTCTATAGCTTCCCGAACCAAATCTTCTCTTATTTGCAATCCTGCCGGCACAGGAACTGGTGCTATACCGAGTTCTTTTTCAAGTCGTGCAATTCTACCTTCTAATATAAGTATTTCATCTTGACATGCTTTGATATCACTTTGTAACTCGCTATATGCTGGATTAGAAACTTCATACTCGTAGACACCACCCCCATAATGCTGGGTTACATACTCCTCTTTTGTAATAGCAGTAGGCGTTTTTGCGAGTTGTTGTTGCAGATTTGGTAATCGTGCTTTTTGGCTTGTCAATCTTTCTCTCAATTCTCTTAGATCACCCTGGTATTTTTTTAATTTAAAGTCTGGTGTTAACGCATCTAATCTATTAAGGGCATTGTATGCAGCATTCCGAATTGAACCATTACCATCTCCCAGCAGTGGTATAAGACCCGGTGCCGCTTGTTTATCACCAAGTGCACCTAAAGCTTTTGTTGCATCTACTATGATTGAGCTATTAGAATTCTCAAGTAATGGAATAACAACATCAATTGTCAATGCATCTAGTTTCTTAAGGGCATCATAGGCAACATTTCGAATTGATCTATTTGAATCTTCTAGCAATGGTGTAAGAATAGGTACTGCTTGTCTATCACCAATGTGGCCAAGGACTTCTATAGCAAGTATGCGAATTGTATTGTTTTTTTGTTCAAGGATTAACTTAAAAGCATCTATTGTTTGCTGTTCGGCTTTTCGACGTTTATCTTCTATATATTTTTTAATATATTCTTCTGCTATATATTTAACTTCGGCATCATCGCCCTCTAAGCATTTGATTAAAATATCTATGCGGTCAAACTTGATATATAACATATAAGTAAATCTTCTTTTTATATTTTTAATTCTTATATATAGCCACGATATAACGAAATGAGCAATATGTCCTAAAAGAATCAGTAAAATTGGACTTCCTACTATAAGTAAAAAGACTGAAAAACAAAATAGGTCAATGCAAACTGGAAATATTAGAATGGCTACAATGGATAGAAGCAAGCCACATCCCAAAGAAAAACCGCCACAACCCCAAGTTATATTTTCATCTTCTTGGCTATGTTTTGAAGATAAACGACTTGCAATAAAAGGAATGGCGAATGTTATACCATATACTATACCTACTATTACAGTGGATAATATTTTTGATTGGTTAGAATTAAGAAGTTCTAAAACTTGATTATATCTGGTACATCCTGCCAAAAGTAACATTGCCATAGAAAGCAACAATGTAATTACTCTATTTTCAGTAAAGACGCCTTTTATTCGTGAAATTAAGGAACGACCTGGTTCAGGAACGTTTCGTACGGGTAAATGAGCAATTTTTTGATCATAGGTTATGATTTGGTCAGGTGATACCGAGACTGCTTCAGGTGATACCTCAGGCAACTGCTTCCATATAAACTGGTTTACCCATGCAGCGATCTCATCTTTTAATTTGGTCTTTCTATCGGGATCTCCCCTTGGGTTGAAGGAAATTGGGGAAAGGCCTTTTCTCTTTTTACTTACAACATATGTCTCACCTTTACCTTTAGTTGCAATCCAGTTTTTGATCATTTCCTCATCTTGTAACCCAATCAAAAAATCAGCTACATTTTCTGAAATCGCTCTATCTGGGTTTGCAACAAAACGAGGCACATCCTGCAATTTGGCCTTTTCTTCATCTGTGAGTTCTAATTCTTTACTTGTAGACAAAACATTTCTTTGTCTTGCTAGCTTCTCTATAAATTCTTGCCACTCCTCGGGGTGGGTCCTTATGATATATGCCAATACTGATTCATTCGGTCCGATCATTAATTCTCGAGGCAGTCCAGATGCAGTATGTCCTTCTCTAATCTGTCTTGCGAGCGGCGATTCTGGATCATTCAAAAACTTAAAGTCATAATAATAGCCGCCCTGGAGGAATTTCATGCGAGGATAATGGGTGAGTCTAGATAGGGCGTTGCGTAAGATACGACGTTGGTAATAACTCAATTCTCCACTATAACCTATTTCATAGGCAATTTGTTCTTCAGTCAATACACGATAATCTTTTTTTCTGGCTAAATAACTCTTTAATCGGAAGAAGGCTGTAAGGCTTCTAATTCCAAATGCCTTTTCTGTAATAAAAAGGGCTATTATGGATAAGCATACAGGCATAAATACAAGGCCGCCAGCGAATATCCAGAGATGCGGTAAGTATAGACCTATGAATACAGCAAGTGCTGAGAGTATAAAACCACTGAGGCCTAACCATCCATAACGGTTTTTTATGCCTCTGAATATATCTGCTATGCCTCTACGGAGTGAATAAAGCGTGCCGAATATTACATCCCTAAATAAGGCCCTCTTGTTACTATCTGTGGCTATCCATGAGACAAAAATAGCTATAGTAGGTAGCATTAACCATCCTGACGATACTGATAACCCGGTTACTAGTAATAATGAGGTAAGAGTAATCGATTCTATTGCCTTTTTTATTGGTTGTTCATTTCTTTTTATTGCGTGGGAGATAATGCCCCATATTATAAGTATCGATTGAATAGTTCCTATAGCAACATAAAACCAGGGGGTTACTGGTAAACTTATGACACTTGTGAATTGAAGTATTGCGATAAGTGCGGTCACGGCCAATCCCGCTAATGGCCCGCCCCATCGTGTTGTAGCATCATAATGCACACGTCTATTAATGAATATATATGGAGATGTTACATACGAGGTAATAAGCAGTATATAAAGAACGGCTGTCCCCATAAATACCAGTGGATGGAATGGAGCTACGACAAGGAGCAAGGGAAACATTGCCGCAGATATTCTGGCACCGAGTCTGTTTATCTCATAAACTTGTGCATGTGTTACTATCTCTGCAGGTGTTATCCTCTCTGTTGCACCGAAGACATCTTTACGATTAAGGGTGTCGCGCATTACTGCCTCAAAATAATGGGGGTGTTCTGTCGTAGCACCCCAAGATAGGCCTGGTTTAATGTACTGCGCATAGAGAAATCTTAGGAATCCCCATGGTGCGCCATATAGGCAATTTAGTAATAATATAAGATTAAGCGTTATCGAAAGGGCAAATGTAATACCTAAGGTCACAAAGAGGGGAGCAAATGGAAATGACATGGCCGCATCTATGTTTATTACGGTACTGAATACTAAATAAATAATAGCGGTAATAATAACAAGCGGTTTTAAGCTCCAGAAACCGCCTGTATTGAAAAAGTGGGTCCATTTCCAATTGATGGGGATATTTTTGCTTGTAGCCAGCATAACGCCAAAGACATCTTCTTCCATCTCATAATGGTCTGCTGCATACTTCTTGTCGGGAGGAAGATCTGTCTGAAGTGTTGTCGTCTTGCCCCAACCGATAAGCATGCCGTGGTTATATGCCATACGTATGCCTAAGGCCAGGCCATAATAGGCCAGACAGAGGTCTTCTGCGTTTCTGCTTAGGGGTGCAAGGCCGTAGAGCTGCTCAAATCTCTCTTTGTGCATATACTTTCCATACTCACCTACCTGGCCGGTCTCCTGCATAAATAACTGGACCATCATCGTCCAGTTATTCTCTATAAGCGCCTTTACAGCAGCAAAAGGACTTAAGGCAGCATCTGCGCCATATAGAGGATACTGCAGGCCCATGACATTGGGTTTTGATAATTCGTCAACATTATTTGGCAGCCAGAGTGTCTCTTCGGGACGCGGGTCCATATTTGCGTCAAGCCGCATAGATATACCAGAGCGGTATCTCCCAAAATTAGCTATTACACAGGCCTTGGCACTTACGATAAACTCCGGTATCTGCAAAACGCCGTTCATAGTCTTTGTCCCGGGAGGGCCCCCGACATTACCTAAACGAGAAAACATAAACCTGTTTTCAGGGCGACCTTCGATACGTTCATCGGACAAGGAGCTTTTCATAACTACTGTGTAGACATTGAATTTTTCTTTCACTAATGTATCATAATAGAGGTCGAATTTTAAAAATTCTAACTCTTCATTAGAAAAAATCCCTCCCCTAAGAACAATATTAGACCCAGTTTCCGTTAGGAATTTTAATGATATCCAACCTGTGCGATCTAAGACACCTGGCATATTGCTCAATTCTTGTATCTTCCTATGGGTCAGCATTATATCTTCTAAGAGTCTCTGAACCTCATCAATATCATTGGCTTGCAAATTATCTATTGCCCCTAAAGCTGCCTTTACAGTAGCCTTTTGATCGTCTTTAAGGCCCCTGTCATTGTCTATGTAAAGCTGCGTTTTTTGCAGTCCTTCTCTTCTTAGGAGCCTTATCATATCTAATAAGTAATCCAGAAGCCTGTAATTATCACTAATTAAATAATCTTTCAGCACACCAGGTAAATGGCCGCTTTGTATATTTGACTTTTGTCTTTCTAATAACGGCTTGACTGCTCTTTGCAAATGGCCTTCTAATATTTCTAATACTTTTCTTGCCAAAACAGTTCTGGCAGGCGTATTTGACTCTGGGCCGTATTTTGCTTTTAATCCCTGGTACTCTTCATTATAGAAACTATGCTCGGCAACATTGCGGAATGAGGCATACATGGTCTTGTAGCCCTCAAGGGTCCTATATACCATAGGCAGGCGCATATTTGCCCAATGGACTATCCTTTCTAATAGAATTTTCTTGAGAGATTTTTGAAGAGATTCTCGATCGATAGTAGGGTCTCCAGCGGCTGCTTCCTCTACTACTTTCTCTACTGCATCATCTATAGCCTTTTCTGCTGCTTCTGGACTTTCAAATTTAGCACCGCATAAAATTTTTCTTGCTTCATCATCTTCTCTGCTATTGATATCGTCCATATTGTTAATAAAATTCTCCCATTCTACATGATAGGCATCAACCACAAGATGATATAACTCTGTAGGATAGGCGCCTCTTGAGGAGTCAAATACAACCTCACCCGCTCTATTGACGTATGAAAATGTGTAATTTATAAGTCCTTTGCCTTTTGCACCTTTGTTGGATTTTAATCTTCCGTCGTCGTCTTTCTCACCATGGTCCCATGGAATAATAAAATCCTCCTCAAAGGCTGAGTTATATCCGGTGGTAAACGGCCTCTCGGTCCACTGTCTGAATAGAGGCGGGGTATCTTCCCTATAGAAGGTATTGAGGATCCTCTTTATCCTGAAGCCTGCCTTATCTGTTCTCAGTTTTATAGGCTTGAATTTCAAAAGGTCGTTCCTCTCTTCTGTATTAATAGTCCCGTCTTGCCACAAGCAATATATCTGGTATCTGTATGATTCTAAGGCCCGCGCCCTGACCTGTTCTTTACTCTGGTATTTGCTGACTCTGTAATTTTTAAGATGAAGATTATCATAAAACATTATTATGCGGTGATATCCCCAGAAGACGCCTGCCAATATTAAAGTAAGCGGCCCGAAAACATAGAGAGGCGATATTATGGATCCTAATATTGCCGCCCCCACCAATACTATACCCAATAAAGCTGTTAAGCTCTTTGATGGCGGTTCAGATCTATATCCATCGCCGCCTATCTTATGCCCTACTGCCCTTAAGGCGGCTCTTACATCTAACCAGCCGTAACGGACATCAAACATATGCCTTCTCTTTACAACACCTCTATTTAGCATCATCTCCCCGACATACATACCGCCCCTTAACATAAATATAAACCAAAGCCCGAGCATGATATGGGCAGGGACACCGACAAAGAGGCCGAATTCAATACCCATAAGGTTGGTCATGGCCTGTAGTTTCGGCATAGCAAATAACCAACTCAACACAAGTACCATTGTATTAATAAACCCTGGAATAGAGAAAGAGGGCTCTGGATAACCGGCCATCTTTTTATAGAAATAACTGGCAATCTTCTCATAAAATATAAGTATAATGACAGCACTTAATGCGGCAGACCATAAAGGATATCCTGTAAAATAATTTATTCCATAGAAAACCGAAAAAGCTATGCCAAATGCAATAACCTCCTTAAGGCCGGGGATGATATTTCCCCATTTAAGATAATAGGCCATCCCCCGCCTTGCCTCTTCTTTCTCCTTGTCAGAGAATATTGACCATTTTCTCTCCGGCATATAAGCTGTCTTCTTAGAACCGTCTCTTCTCATCTTAAGCAGTAATTCGATCTGTGTATCATAGAGGCCCCTTGGGCCTAGGGTAAGCTTATTAAGAAATTCGCTCCACCCTTCGCCTTTTCCAAGCCTGTCGAATGCTAACTGCAAAATCTTCAATGCCGAAAGGAGACCAAATATAATAAGAGGGGGCATTGTAGTAACTGCGTTAAAATACCCTAACATATGAATGAGGTAAGTGCCAGCAGCCATTAGGAAGATGGAAGGTCCGACGAATTTGATAGCATTGAGCATCCTTAAAGGCGAGATTAATCTTGTGGGTGCAGTAAATACAAGCATGTCCGCTTCTCTCATGCTCTCCAGGGCCGGGGGTAACAATAATTCATCTACTATCTCCTGCATTATCCAGGCATGGAGGGGTTCGTTACTACCTCTTGTAGAACTGAGAATATCTCTTAATAAGCCGTAACCTACAAAATCATCGCCATTAAGGACGTTTACTCCTCCTTGAATCTCATCATCCAGGCTTCCCGGCGCACGGCGCAATATATTCTGTAGTATGCTACCCGTCAGGCCATATGCCATAAACGGCTCTTCATAATCTCTTGTCTGCATTAATCTTGAGAGATAGACCTCTTCAAAATAAATCCTCCACTTCCAGTTTTCAACACCCTTTCTTACTTTATCAAAAATCTTTTTATACTGATCTCCTAAAAGATACAGTACACAAGATGCCCTATCAGCAGCTTCTGGTACAAAGCCTTCTGATCTTCCTTCAGCATCCAGTTTAGCGGCAAGCTTAAGCAGGTGTCTATGCCATACTATCTGGTCTTGTAAATCACCGGATACAAACTGGGAAAGTTCCTTTAAGAAAGCTTCCTCAAGCGGTATCTCGTACCAGCCCTGATATGGTTGTACGTCTTCACTTCTTAATCTATCAATCTCTTGTTCAATCTCTTCTATACGATCAGAATCAACTGTAACTTTAAGCTGTTCAATGAGATTACCCAATCTTATCTGGTCTGGTGTTGCCTCTATCCTGGGCCTCTCTGTCTTAAACCATAGACCATCATTCCACGGACACCCGGCCATATTTGTAGAATCTAAATACCCCCAAGTCCTTGCGGTTATTTCACTCTCGTTCGCCAGGGCTGAGACGAGGTCTATTATTAACTTATCTACTATATATTCAAGGACATTAGGGTTCTTTGCCCCTCTTAATGAGATAAGGCTTGGGTCGTTTACCAGCATCTTCGTATTTCCTATCTGCCAATATGCGCCGTCTCCTCTTAAGTTATCATCACTTAGTCCGCGCCTTCTGGCATATTCTATCAGCTTCGGCCTATATACATTATTTACCATTATTCTGAAAAGGCGGTCTGCTATTGAGTCTATCTCTATTCTACCAGGCAAGGTGGTGAGTAAGTCTCTTGTCTCCTGGACTGATTCCCTGAGAACCTGTAATGCGCCGGCATCGCCTCCTCTTGCAACTCTGGCTGTATCGAGAAGATTTGACATTGCATAGGTTAAATTGGTGACTGAACGAGGGAAGTTATTCGCTATAGCGCTCTTTGCCTCGTCTATTGTAGCGGCTGCTGCAATTGCATCTAATGCCTCACGGGGGACAATTACTTCCTCTAATCCTATTATCTCCTCCTCTTCTTCCTCCTCCTCCTCCTCTTTTTTGCTCGTATAATATCTTACGACGAGAAATGCAATGGCCAAGATAGCTGCAACCGCAATAGCCGGGGTTAATAACGAAAGATCTGTTTGGGTTTCAGTTAGAACCTTCCCGCATCCTTGTAAGAATATTGTTGATAGCGTGATTAGCAGAGCCAGTATGCCTGTTCCCCTTCCCCTTCTTCCCTTGCGCGGTTTCAACAAATCTTTCAGCTTATTCCACACCCAGGCAAGTGCGCTTAACATGACGCCTGCGCTTATGATAGTAGTGATGATGCTCTTCTGTTTTCTCTGAACCTCTTTATATTCTCTTGTGATATCTTCCGATTTCGATTCCGGCGTTTCCGGCTTCTCTATCTGCTGGCGTGTAGTATCAACTCTTTCCCCCCGAATGGCCTGAGCTGCAAGACTATTTACCGTGAAGCGATCGTAGAATTGTCTGCTCATTTTTGTCGGCAGCATCTTGGTCCAATCCGGCATGGCCATATCATCCCTCGTCTCTGACCTGTATCTGTTATAGTTGATCCGCTGCAATCTTGCATTAAAGAAAGATCTACTCGGTATACTCATCGAGAATACACTATCCGGCTCCTTGTCCGTGATCCTGCTCAAGACATCTTTTTCTTCAACATCGGCATCGACCTCAAATGTCCAGACATAACCCCGCTTATTAGGGTCGGTAGAATAGAAGCTATAGAATCTCTTTTCAGGCGCCTCTGTCCACTCCTTTGTCTTTAGCGGGCGTGGCTGTCCGATAAGGGCCTGGAAGTCAGGCATGCCGAGGGTGTCGTAGTAAAGTCTCTTTTTATATTCCCAACCATCGCCTTGATATGTCTCGAAAAAGAGCCTGCCGTCAGGACGTAATGCCAGGGCCTTTAGTGATTTTTCCCTATCGTCTTCTAAACCATACTCGACCGCATCCTCTCCTCTTACATTTATGAATCTCCTGTTGGATGCCCTCGCTACCGGTGTCTTAGAGTTGTAGGCCATGGCGTCTCTGCCTGCCTTCTCATCATATTCATAGGTATTACTGCCTTCTGCGTATGGCATGGTTAGATCATCAGTGTATCGTAAGAAGGTTATAAATTGCGGGTCTCCGGTAGCCCAGCCATCACCATCCAGCTTTCCGTGGCGGTCAGCTATGATAAGGAGCCTTCCCCTTCCATCCTTTACTTCCTCCCATCCCATGACGATATATTTAAAGTATTCTTTCAGTAAAAGCTTGCGTTTCACTAGATAATCATGATTTTCTACAAGCCTTTTGCTCGGTAACAAGATGCCTCCACCCCTTACCGCTCGATAATAAATCTTCTGATTCTCGAGCCCGGTACCATTGGCTACGGCGGTTACCTCTTCCCTTCCGTCTTCCCGTATATATGTCTGGAGGGTCCAGCTTGCTATGGCAAGTTTTCCGAGATATGTCTTTGGATCATATTGTGAATATCTCCTTACTATCGGAATAAACATACCATCCCTTAAAGTGCCGTATGTGTCTACGACGAGCCTTCCTCTATTATCCCTGATATGCTGGAAGTGCGTTACAATATCTCTGCCGGCCTGTCTATATCTCCTATAACCTTGGTAGTTTATCCTGCCTTCTTTGTTTATGATGCGATCCAGCGGCATGCGGCTGATATTCTCTTCGATATTATCGATGGTATTGCCGTCCACACCCAGCAATTCTGTCCTGCCCAACTCCTCTAGTCCTTTGCTATCCTTATCGCATTTGTATAAGATACTTCTAAACGGCACATATATAAGGCCGAGTGCACCCTTATATTCATGAACAGTGACCATCTGCGGTACGAACTTATCACCTACCATAAGGCCTTCATATATCTTTACCGTCCGGCCGTGCTTGTCCTTTACCTCTATATAATCCACCCCTGTCTTTAGGTTTCTCATGAGATAGCTTATCTGCCCTTCATCATTATAGGCGCTCATATCATATCTTCCTTCCGGGTCTATTACCTCAGCGGTAATTGCGAGTGTCTCTTTCCCATTATGATAGAGATTGGTCTTACTCCTTGCGCCGGCGCCGAAGAACCCTAAGATACCTTTGTACTCTATCTTCTCTTCTACGCCTTCCTTTATGAATTTGCCATCTTCATCAACGTGGCCATTATATTTCGCTATGAGGCGGCCCCTTCCATCCTTAAGCTCCTGCCATTGGAGTTTGGTTACATTATTTATATAGTGGAACAATATTGAGCCATTTTCTCTCACCGCTTCTTTAATCGTTGTAACAGGGGTCCCGCTGTCGTCTAATATATAGGTTATTACTATAGGGTCTTTGTCTTTGTAGTAATCCAGGCCCTTTCCGGCTTCATATATATATGTCTTACTCCCTATTCCTATGCCTATCTCGCCAAGGAGGCCCTTATATTCTGGTATCTCTATGAGCTCGATCTTTTCTTCATCAATCAATAATTTGGCAGCGACCCTCCCCCTGCTATCTTTAAGCTCATCCCAGATTAATCCCGTCTCAAGGTTTTTAAATCTGAAACGGGCCAGTCCGTCCTTTCTTATGGCATCGAGGGTATTTATCTTTCTTCCTTCATCGTTGATTAATTCACCCTTTATTAAAATTTCTCCTTCGCGGCGATAATCCTCGGCATCCCGGCCTTCAACATATTTATATGTATAAGTCTCTGCGGCTATGCCGAGAAGGCTAATCTTGCCTTTGTATACAGGTATCTCTACCATTCCTATATTACCTTTTTCGTCATAATTATACTTGGCCTTTAATCTTCCAAGCCAATCCCTGTCTTCACGCCATTCAACGCCGGTTACCAGATTTATAAGCTTTATCATAGTAGTGCCATCCCGCGCCGTACCGGGATCAATAAGTCTGCTTTCAACCAGCCTTTCGCCGATTCTATAGTCGCTGAGTCTTCTTCTCTCGACATACTCGTACATTTTGCCTCTCTTAGCCATCTCGAGTGAGCCTAACAGCCCTTCATATTCGGCAATCTCTATGCTGAGGCGCCTGCCGTGCTCATCCAGGTTG
>JABMRJ010000074.1 GCA_013202745.1 Candidatus Omnitrophota bacterium | reverse complement strand
CTATAAGAGTAACCACCTTATCGTTACTTGTAGCAAATTCGCCAACCTCGGCATCGCGCGTTCCAAGAACGCCGTCCCTTGGCGCATACATGTATGTCTTGTCCAAATCACTCTTTGCTGATTCATACTCAAGCTCCGCCTGATCCAGTTTCATCTTAATGATAGAGCCCAATTCAAAAAGCATCTTGTTTTTATCAAGCTCTATCTTTGCATACTTAAGCTTTAGCAGGGAGTCATACTGGTCGAGCGATGCTATTATATCCCCTTCTCTTATCTTTTCACCTTCTCTAAAGTTTATTGAATCTATGACACCGTTTACCTCAAACTTCAGGTCCATCTCCCTGTAGCCCTTAATATTCCCGAGGCTCGGCAATGTGTCCTGAAAATCCCTCCTCGCCACCTTGTAGACCTTGACGAGCACCGCCTCTTCAGGCATCTCCTCCAGTTGTGGCGGCGCTTCTTCCTTCTTGAAAAATTTCTTTAAAAACGGTATCTTATCCAGTTTTAGCCTTGTTGCGGCCTCGCGCGCAATAACCCCGATTTTCTCTATAAAGCCTTTGTCCATCTTGGCTCTTCCCCATACAATGCCCACAACGATAGTAATAACTACAAGCATTATTATAATGGGCAATAACATCTTCGATAGTTTTATATCCTTAAATTTAAACATTAATTAAAATATCCTCCTAATCCAATGGCCTTATTTATCCGGGCAACGGATGTGTAATAATCGCCTAGCGTTTCTTTATATAGGCTCATCTCCGTATACAGCTTCACCTTTGATTGTATAAGGTCGTAAAATGTAATTTCTCCCAATCCCTTCTTTGCCCTTGCAACTTCAAGCTCTTTATTGTAGAGGGTTATATTATTTAAGACGTTTCTTATCTTAAGCTTAGATTCAGAGAGGCTATAGATTGCCTCTCTCACCTCGGTCTGCATCTCCTGCTCTGCCTTGTTCAATTCCTCAAGTGAATCTTTATAACCGGCAGAGGCATTTGTCATCTCTGTATACCTTCCCATATTATCAAATATGCCGAGACGGTACTTGCTTGTATCATAGAATGTATTGCTTTCGAATGTTGAAACCGTCGGGGCGAGCTTTACCCTCTTCTTCTGGTAATCGAGTGTATGCGGGCCGAGGGGAAGGCTGACCGTAGCGCCCATTACGTTTTCGCTATCGAGACGGTTATCAAGGCTTTCGTGAGTAGGCTCCAGAAGCTCTTTCGCCATCATGAATTTACCGAATATATCTATCTGCGGAAAGGTCTGGCTCTGTGCCAGCTTCTCCGTAAAATGCGCAACTTCTCTATTTAATACCCTTATCCTGTAATCCGGTCTGTATTTGAGGGCCAATTCTATGCAGTTGTTTAAGTTTATATTGAGCTCTTTATACTCAAGCTTTGAATCGATCTCTACCTCGGCATCCATATCTATATTCATGACCTTGTTGAGGCCCAGTTGCGCAAGAGATAGGCTATTCTGGGTTGTAAGGAGTGTATGGTATGTCTGGCTTATGGAGGATTCTATATTCATGAAATCTATCTCTGATACAAGATTGAATTCAAACTCTTTTTTGGCTATGTCAAAATCTGCGTTTATATCCTCCAGGAGCTCCTGCTGGAAGTTGTGTTTATTTTCAGCGCGCGCCAGTTCATAATATGCCTTCGTCACTTCGAAGATAATGTCTTCCTTGACCTTATTTAAGTTCTCTTCGGCGACATTAAGATTTGCCTTTGCCTGTTTCCAGAGATACATCTGTTCTCCGCCGTGGAATACGACCTGCTTCAGCTCAAAACCCATCTTGCGGCCGAGATACCACCGCTCTGAAACCTTACCTTTTGTTTCATCCAGTATAAAAGTAAGCTCCGGAAAGAGTTCCCGGAATGCTTCATTTACCTTCATCCTTGCAAGCTTAAACCTCTCTTTTGTGGCCTTTATGGAGATGGAGTTTACCAGGGCGATCTTTATACAGTCATCCAGCGCAAGCCTCTTATTGAGATAATCCCTGGGTATCTCGCCTTTCAGGATGTCCGTTACAGGGCGGACGGGTAGCTTGATTTCATTTCTCTTTCTGGCCAGCGACTTTATCTCTTTTTTAAGGTCTTCTTTATCTTTATCAAGCTTGGCCTTGTCCTCCTTTAGGATTTCTTTTTCCTTGGCAAGGTCTGCTTCTTCTCTGTTTAGGGCTTTTTCCTTTTTATTCAGCTCATCTTTTGTAATATCTATCTCCATGCGGTCTTCGGTAAGCTCTGAAAGCGCCTCTGTTTCCTTGCGCAACTCTATCTCCACTGTCATTTCGTCGGCAAATGCCTCCTCGATCATCTTCGCCTGATCCATGTCGATGGGTATGTGCTCCTCTTCCGGGATCTTGTCTTTTCCTATATTGAGGGTCAGTATATAATCGTTCTCTTGGAGTTTATAAGGATAGGGGCTCCTCAGTTCTACGGTTACGAAGTCGAATGGGTAATAAGGCGAGCCGGGTCCATCGGGAGTCTCTCTTCCTTTGATGAATTTTATGGATTTTACAACACCCTCTTCAAAATAGACCTTCTCTTCAAAGTCACACCAGACGGTATCTAGGGGGTCTATAACTATCCTGTGGGGGTCTTCTAATTCGTAGATTACGCATTCTACGTGCCGGTTGGTCTCTATCTCAAGTTTCGCGGCGCTATCATAGCTCTGGTATTCTACATTCTGAAGAAGAAAGGGCTCCTGTGCAAGAATTTTTGCCGCAAAAACAAAAGTAACCGATATAAAGAGATATAAGAGTACAGATAGTTTTATTTTCAATCCGTTGCCCTCTCTGCTCCTTTCTATTTAACCTTTTTGCTTTCTCCGGAAGGTGCTGGCAGGGTCTCTTTTGTCTGCTTAGCCTTTCTCTTTCTTCTATAGTCTCTCATGTAGTCGCGCATATAGAGTCTGTAGCGGTCTTTATGTTCCTGCCTATATAATTTTAGGTACTCCTGGTGTCTTTCCCGCCAGTGTTTTGCCCTCTCTTTGCATGTCTCTTTCCATGTGACGTCTTTGCCTTCCCTGTATTTAAAATAGTTAGGGTTGCCATTACGCCATTTCTTCATGTTATTCAGCTGGCGTTGATACTGGCATTCAAGGTTGGAGCATATCTCCTGGTTGGGTCTATACTTATTCGGTATGAACCACTTACTGCAGATGGGACATATTCTTTCATTCGTCATAGATTACCCCCGTATCGAGGTTCGGCGTAGATAATAATTATGCATGATTACGATGATATAAATATATCCTGCGCTACCAGAGAGGCAGCGCCGAGCGCTACCGCCTCCTCACCAAGCCGAGCCGGTATAATTTTAAGTTTTCTAGTCGCCTCTTCTATGGCGGCTTCTTTAACTGTCCTCTTTACAGTCTCTAAAAAATAAGTTCCTGCAGCCTCAACTCCTCCGCCTATTACTACTATCTCGGGGTTGAGCAGATTTACCAGGAAGGCCACCTTTCTCCCCAATTCCTGCGCGGCCTTTTCAATAAGACCCGTCACAAGCGGATCCTTCTCTTTTGCTGCTTTTATAACCGCAAAGAAATTCACCTTACTGGGATCTCCGTCTACAAGTTTAGCTATTAGGGAATTTGGGTTGTCCTTAACAATCTTTTTTGCCTCAAGCGTGAGACCCAGGTCTATCTCCCATATATTTGAATCGTGCGATTGTTTTATCCATGCTATATAATCTATATTTGTGCTGAAGAGAAACTCACCCGCGCATCCATTAGCCCCTCTATATATCTTTCCGTCTATCATGACACCGCAGCCAAGGCCGGAATACATATATATGAGGTTCTTTATGGATGGTTCCAGGGTAAGCCATTTCTCGCCGAATACTGCGGTATTTGCATCGTTATCGACGAGTGTGGGAATATTAAACTTCTTTTCGAAGATATCGATTACTGATACTGATATCGAGATATCCCCGCTGAAGAGTCCGCGCGGCCAATGGACGGTATGCCTCTCCTTGTCTACTATACCCGGTACTCCTATCCCTATACCTTTTATCTTAGAAACATCTATATTCGACTTTTTTATAGCCTCGTCTGTGGTATTGAGCAAGTAGCTTACTACCTTTTCCCCTGTCTCGAGAGGCCGGTCTTTCTTAAGCTTGAATATGACTTTGTTTGCCATGTCGGTTATAAGGCATACTGCTTCCGCGACATTCATGCCGATGCCTACCAGATATCCATGCTGAGCATTGAGCTCTACCAATAAAGGCCTTCTACCTCCCGTGGACGTATCAAGTCCTCTCTGCACTACCAGGCCGGCCTTTATATAGCTGTCGATGTAGTTAGAGACCGTTACTATATTGATGCCTGTTACCTTTGAT
>JABMRJ010000073.1 GCA_013202745.1 Candidatus Omnitrophota bacterium | reverse complement strand
AGCTCAAGGTCTCTATTGGTAAGAGCCACCTTATAGTAAACAAAGTACGTAAGGATTTACCTGTAACAGAGAACGCTGTAGGTGATATAGGTGTCGATAAAGTAAGCTTTGTAAATGAATCCAAGGACCTTCTCGAATTCAGCTTAAAAGGCAGGCCCATGAAAGAGCTGGACGAAGGAACAGAAATTATAAAAACGATTTACAAAATATGCGAGGAAGTAAAATGGCAGTAGACCTACTAAAAGAAAAATGGCAAAACAAGGTCGGGACTATAACGATCGGGGCTACAAAAGCGGAAGGCGGCACAAGGGCAAGTACTGTAACGGTAGGCGGTCAGTCGACTCTACCATTTATGTTCGGAGAGGGCGATATGCCCAACAAGCCTGTAATAGCTATGGAGATATTTGACATCATACCCGAAGAGTGGCCCGCTACCTTAAAAGAGCCCTTTAAAGACGTTATGAATGACCCTGCGAAGTGGGCGAAGAAGTGTGTCGATGAACACAAGGCAGAACTTATCTGCATTAAACTCCAGGGAACACATTTTGACTTTGGTAATAGATCTGATGCTGATGCCGCAGCCGCAGTAAATGCTGTCCTGGAGGCGGTGAGTGTGCCTCTAATTATATTAGGCACTGGTGACGAAGAGAAGGACAATAAAGTCTTGGCAAAAGTAAGTGAAGTCTCCAAAGGCCAAAAGTGCCTTATAGGCGATGCTACGGATAAGAATTATAAGACGCTGGCCGCTTCTTGCCTGGCAGACGGCCACAGCATAATAGCGGAGTCACCCATAGATATCAATATAGCAAAACAGGTGAATATCCTTATATCGGACATGGGGTTGCCGCAGGAGCGCATAGCGATTAATCCTACTATAGGAGCGCTCGGTTACGGGATGGAGTACGCATACTCCATCATGGAGAGGGCCAGATTAGCGGCGCTCAATGGTGACAAGATGTTGTCGATGCCCTTTGTATGTTTTGTAGGCCAGGAGGCATGGAGGGCAAAAGAGGCCAAAGGGCCCCAGAGCGAGCACGAGGATTGGGGTCCGGAGTCTACGCGCGGGCCATTATGGGAGTTTATGACGGCAACGTGTATGCTGCAGGCGGGCGGCGACATCCTTATTATGCGCCACCCCAAAGCTGTTGAAGAGACGAGGAAGTATATAGCCAATTTAATGAAATGAGGTGTTAGGAAAATGCTTGTAATAGGTGAATTGATTAATGGTATGTATCAAAATGTAGGGAAAGCGATAAAGACTAAAGACAAATCCATAATCCAGAAACTTGCAAAGGACCAGACTAAAGCAGGGGCAAGCATGCTCGATGTAAATACAGGCCCTGCTTCAGCACAGCCCAAAGACGCTATTAAGTGGCTGGTCGAAACTATCCAGGAGGTAGTAGACACCCCTCTTGCGCTCGATTCCACCAAAGCAGATGTCATAGAAGAAGGATTAAAGCTCGTCAAGGGCAAGGCGATGATAAATTCTACCAGTGCCGATGATGATAAATTAAACACGCTTATACCAATGGCGAAGAAGTATAATGCGCAGCTCATAGGGCTTGCAATGGATAAGAAGGGCATACCCCGCGACCGCAACCAGCGCTCAGAACTGGCATTGAAGATAGTATCTGCCTGTATGGAGCAGGGATTCCCGCTCGAAGATCTGTACATAGACCCTGTCGTCCTTCCTGTAAATGTAGCGCAGGCGCAGGGGGTAGAGGTCCTTGAGTCTATAAGAGAGTTTAAATTACTCAGCGACCCTTCTCCCAAAACGGTTGTCGGTTTGAGCAACGTATCACAGGGCACCAAGAACAGGAGTTTGATAAACAGGACATTCCTGATCATGGCCGTGGGATACGGTCTTACGGGGGCTATAGTGGATCCTCTTGATAAAGAGCTTATGGACGGGCTTATTACAGCTGAACTTCTCTTAAATAAGAATATCTATTGCGATTCTTATCTCGATGCATATAAAAAGAAGTGAGGTAACCTTGTGGAACGCAAAAAACTTACTATAGAGGCTATTAAGGATAAGAAGAAAAGCGGCGAGAAGATCACTATGCTCACCGCATATGACTATTCCATGGCCCGGATTATAGACGATGCCGGTATAGATATAATACTTGTGGGTGATTCGCTCGGCATGGTCGTCTTAGGATACGATTCTACCTTGCCTGTGACTATGGCGGATATGATCAGGCATACGCAGGCGGTAAGGAGAGGGACAAAAAATGCCTTACTCATCGGAGATATGCCATATAAATCATATGATACGCAAAAGCTTGCGGTAGAGAACGCCGCAAGATTTATGAAGGATGCGCAATGTGATGCTGTAAAGCTCGAAGGCGGTACTGAATCCCTGGAGGCGGCAGAAGCGATAGTAGGTTCCGGCATACCCCTGATGGGGCACCTGGGGCTCACACCGCAGTCTATAGAAAAACTCGGTGGCTATAAGGTGCAGGGAAAGACCGCGGAGGCCGCAAAGGTTATCATTGAAGATGCAAAGAAGCTTGAGAGCGCGGGGTGTTTCTCTATAGTGCTCGAATGCATACCGAACGCGATTGCGGGCATAATCACAAAAGAGCTAAAGATACCGACCATCGGCATAGGCGCCGGGGTGGATTGTGACGGACAGGTCCTTGTAACTAACGACATGGTCGGCCTCTTCGATAGATTTGTCCCAAAATTTGTAAAGCAGTATGTAAAACTCGCGCCGCAGATCTCTGAAGGGGTTAAGAGATATAAAAAAGAGGTGGAATCAGGGAAGTTCCCTACAAAAGAGCACACCTTTGAGATCAAGACAGAAGAACTTAAGAAGGTCTAATTCCTGAGTATTTTGCAGGATAGGAGGCAAAGAAGATGAAGATTGCGATCATAGGTCCTGGTGCCATAGGCATACTGTTCGGACTCAATCTGATTAAGGCAAAAGAAGAAGTCGTATTCTTAGATAACAATACAAAACGCGCCGGTAGATTGAAAAAAGACGGTATAAAGATAGACGGCATAAGCGGCGCGCACCGTTCATCTATAAATATCACTACCGATCCTAAAGAGATAGGGGTATCTGACCTCGTTGTGGTATGCGTTAAGTCTTATGATACTGAAGATGCGATCAAGCACGCCATGCCGTTATTAGGCGACAGGACACGGGTCCTGACCCTCCAGAACGGCGCCGGAAATGTCCAGATCCTCGAAGACGCAGTAGGCGACAATAAGGTGATCGGTGGTATTACGAGCCAGGGCGCAAACGTAAAAGAGTGGGGGCATGTAGTGCACGCCGGCCGCGGCGATACTATTATAGGTATGACAAACAAGAAGGTCCTTGGGCCGATACGTGATGTAGCGCGCATCCTCAATAAGGCAGGGTTCCAGACAAAGGTCTCTAAAGACATCAATTCCATAATGTGGAGTAAGCTCATCATAAACGTCGGCATAAACGCACTCACCGCACTTACGCGGCTCAATAACGGCCGTCTCCTCGATTTTGACGGAACTAAGGATGTAATGAGGAGGGCTGTTTCAGAAGCGGTCAAAGTAGCCAAGAGAAAGAGGGTGCGGCTCACCTATGATGATCCGATACAGAAGGTCGAACTCGTCTGTAAGGCCACGTCAAAGAATATCTCAAGCATGTTACAGGATGTGCTCAGGAAGAAGAAGACTGAGATAGAATTCATAAACGGCGCCATAGTAAGACAGGGCGCCAACTACGGCATCCCAACCCCCGTAAACTCATTATTGACCAATCTTGTAAAAACCATAGAAACCAGCTACGATAAGCAGGTAGTTTAGATGATCCTAATAGGCGAAAGGATAAATGCATCCCGCGCGCCGATAAAGGCGGCCCTGGAAAAGAGGGATGCAAAATTTATACAGGATGAGGCAAAGATCCAGGCCGACGCGGGATGTCAGTTCCTGGATTTAAACTGCGGCCTGAGCATTGAAACCGAAATAGCGGATATGGAGTGGCTTGTAGGCATCGTCCAGCAGGTTTTAAAAATTCCCCTATGTATTGACAGTCCAAATCCAGCCGTTATAGAAAAAGGAATATCGTTGTGTAAGGCCAAGCCCCTGATAAATTCCATTACAGCAGAAGAAGCCAGATATAAAAATATAATACTCGTAGCCAAGAAATATAATAGCGCTATAATTGTTCTTACAATGGATGAGCGGGGTATGCCCGAAACATCGGACGACAGGTTCAAGATAGCAAAAAAAATATTCGGCATCCTGAAAAAGGAGGGGATCGAGGATGGGGATATCTATTTCGACCCTCTCGTCAGGCCCATCTCAAGTGAGCCGAAGCAGGCATCTGAACTGTTGAGTTCTATACCTAAGATAAAATCTCTTGGCGGCGTAAAGATAGTATGCGGCGCAAGCAATATCTCCTATGGTCTCCCGCAAAGAAGCATCATCAACTCAGCCTTTATTGCTATGGCTATAAAGGAAGGGCTCGACGGTGCCCTCGTTGATCCCCTTAACAAAAGGGTCTTCTCTGCTATAAGGGCATCCGAGGCGCTCCTTGCCAGGGATAATTACTGCATGAATTTTATTCAAGGCCACAGAAAGGGGCTCTTTTAAGATGAGGAAACCAAAGAAGATCTTCATTGCGGCAACTATGCAGAACGATGGTAAGACGACCGTATCGATGGGCCTCATTATGGCTCTCAAGAAGCGCTTCAAGAATGTCGGTTTTATAAAACCCATAGGCCAGAGATATATCCTCGAGCAGGGATATAAGGTGGACGAAGACTCTGTTCTGATAGAAGATATATGCGGCATACGCTGCCGTTTAAACGATATGAGCCCTATAGCGATAGAGAGAGGCTTCACTGAATGGTACATCATGCATGGCAAGAGAGACGACCTTGCCAAGAAGATAAGCGATTCTTTTGAGAGGGTATCCAATGGTATGGACCTCGTAGTAATAGAAGGGACGGGACATGCCGGCGTAGGCTCCTGTTTTGACCTCTCAAATGCAGCAGTTGCCAAACTCCTCGATGCGTCCGTTGTGCTCGTAACATCAGGCGGGATAGGAAGGCCTATAGATGAGGTGATGCTAAACGCATCCCTTTTTGAAAAAGAGGGCGTCGATCTCAAGGGTGTCATAATCAATAAGGTCCTTAGAAAGAAGTATGACAAGATAAAAGAGGTGGTACGCCACGGCCTTAAGAGACAGGGCGTCAATTTATACGGCGTCATGCCATATATGAAGAACCTCGCCATGCCGACGATCGATGAAGTGATTGAGGAGACGAGCGGCAGGCTGTTATGCGGCAAGGCAAAGACAGAAAATGTCTTAAATAAGATCCTGGTGGGCGCTATGGAGCCTCACGAGGCGTTGCAGTATATGGAGGACGGTTCTCTCATAATAACACCCGGTGACAGGGAAGATATTATATTGGCGGCAGCCGGTGTGCACCTGTCTCATGAGAAAGATATAGAGATCGCAGGAATAGTTTTGACGGGCGGCCTCATGCCGCATGATGAAATCCTTGAGCTTGTCAAAAAGACAGATATCCCCGTTATACTTACTCAGGGCGACACCTACACCGTGGCATCCAGGGTCCATGACATGATAATAAAGATCAAGCCCAGGGATAGATTGAAGGTAGAGGCTGCGATTAAACTTGTCGAAGAATACGTGGATATCGACAGGATAGTCTCCGATATATGATACGTAAACTGGCACTACTTCTTCTCTTCCTGCCCATTTTCCTCTCGTCCTGCGAAAGGGGCCCAACAGTCCAGGTAAGCCGCCTAATGATGGGGACGCAAGTAAGCATAAAAACGTCCTCGCCGGATGATATAGATATAAGATCCGCTATAGAGAAGACCTTCACAGAAATGGAGAGGATATCAAGCGCAATGGATAGATTCAATGTCAAGGGTGAGCTTGCGCAGATAAACAATTCAGGGCTATACAAAGATATAATCTTGACCCCTTACATGTATGAAATCTTGAAGCGGTCAATAGAGTTGGCTGTAATTACTGATGGCGCGTTTGATGTAACGGTCTCGCCGCTTATGGAGGCGTGGGGTTTCTATGGTAATGAAGATAGAAAAGTCCCTTCCAGCAAAAAAATCGATGAGGCCTTATTGAAAGTAGGCTCTGAACACCTCCAGCTTTCCGATAGATCAACCCTAATCTTCTCTATGGATGGAGTAGAGATAGACCTCTCAGCGATTGCTAAAGGTTATGTTGTCGACAGGGGTATAGAGACCCTTAAAGAACATGGCATTGAGAGTGCCTTGATAGATGCGGGCGGAGATCTTTACTGCCTGGGTAATGGACCCGGTAATAGGCCCTGGAAAGTCGGCCTGAAACACCCGCGCAAAGAAGGGCTGCTGGCATTGCTTTCGGCAAAAGATATGGCGATTGCAACCTCCGGTGATTACCAGAATTACTTCGAGATTGATGGAGTCAGGTATTGCCACATCATAGATCCGAGGACCGGTCTTGCCATTGAGGAAGAAGGGGGCGTAATAAGCGCCACCGTGATTGCTCGGGATTGCGCTACAGCCGATGGTCTGGCGAGCGCCTTGTGCGTGCTGGGTCCTAATAAGGGAATAGATCTTATAGAAACACTCGACGGGGTGGAAGCTATAATAATAAGCATGGATGGTGCGGATTTTAGAATAGACGCAACGAAAGGTGCAGCGGCCTACTATGATAAGATTTAAAAAGAGAACGAGAGTCGTAGTAGCCATGAGCGGCGGGGTGGATAGCTCTGTAGCGGCCGCCTTACTTAAAAGAAAAGGTTATGACGTAATCGGCATATCGATGAAATTATGGCCAAAGGAGGACTGCGGTTTCCATCGTTTGACAAGCTGCTGCTCTCTTGAGTCTATATCAGATGCGAGACTGGTTTCGGAAAAACTCCGGATACCATTTTATGTTCTTGATCTCCATGAAGATTTTAAAAGAGAGGTGATAGATTATTTCACTAAAGAATATTTGGACGGGCGCACGCCCAATCCCTGTATATTGTGTAATGAAAAGATAAAATTTGGTATACTTCTCAAGAAGGCAAAAGAGCTCGGTGCGGAATTTATAGCTACCGGCCATTATGCCAAAGTAGGCTTTGACAGGCGCGCAAAAAGATATATCTTGGAAGAAGGCAAAGATAAACGCAAAGACCAGTCTTACGCCCTCTTTAGCCTTACGCAGGATCAGCTCTCAAAGACGCTTTTACCTCTCGGCGCGTTAACCAAAGATAGTGTGCGTAAGTTTGCAAAACGAAACGGGCTTCCGGTCCATAGTAAGATAGACAGCCAGGAGATATGCTTTGTCCAGAGCGACTACGCGGAATACCTGAAAAAAGAGTTTAAAGATAAGATAAAGCCCGGACCTATTGTAGACCAAAAAGGAGATCTCCTGGGCATGCATAAAGGGACGCCGTTCTATACAATAGGACAGAGGGGAGGGCTGGGTATAGCGCACAGCCATGCGCTATATGTTACACACATAGATAAAGAAAAGAATACCCTGATAGTAGGCCCAAAAGAGGCAAGATATAGAAAGCGGATCCTGGTATCCGGCTTAAACTGGATGATAATACCAGAGGCGAAGAGATTCAATGCTGATGTGAAGATACGGTCACAGCACAAAAAGGCCTCCGGAGAACTCCGGGTGCTGAATGGCTCGCTTGAGATACTCTTTGAAAAGGCACAGGAGTCACCTGCCCCCGGGCAGGCAGCGGTATTTTACAAAAGAGGGAAGCTCCTCGGCGGGGGATGGATCTCTAATACGGTGGAATAGATGAATAAAGAAGACAAGCTAAAACGTTTAAGATCTATATTGGCAAAGATGAGACGTGTTGTTATAGCCTACTCAGGCGGCGTGGATAGCACCTTCTTGTTATACATTGCAAAGGATGTCCTGGGCAGTGACGGCATACTCGCCGTAACCGCAGCCTCTGAATCGTATCCGTCATCAGAAAAAGATTCTGCTATAATGATAGCGAAAGAGATCGGGGCAAGATACAGAATAATAAATACAAAAGAGATCACCAACAAAAAATTCAGGCGGAATCCAATCAATAGATGCTATTACTGTAAGAAGGAGCTTTTCAGGAAACTCAAAAATATAGCAAGGAAGGGAAATTACAACCATTGTGTAGACGGGTCTACATCTGATGATTTAAAGGATATAAGGTATGGCAGGATCGCTGCCAAGGAGCAGGGGATAAGGAGCCCGCTTATCGAAGCAGGCCTCAACAAGGATGATATAAGGCAATTTTCAAAGAAGGCACGCCTCAAGACATGGAATAAGCCCTCCTACGCATGCCTGGCAAGCAGGTTTGCTTATAATGAAGAATTGACAAAGACGAAATTCAAAGCAATAGAGAAGGCCGAAGAGTTTATAAGGAGCCTGGGATTTAAGCAGAGCAGGGTGAGGCGCCACGGCAATATCATCAGGATAGAGGTCGAAAGCGACGAGGTTGGACGATTTGCCAGGACCGATATCAGAAATAAGGTTACAAAGAAGCTAAAGGCCCTTGGTTTCATCTACATCACCCTCGATCTCCAAGGCTACCGCACAGGCAGCATGAACGAAGAGATCGTCTCGAAGT